>NZ_JAWLJU010000002.1:2490000-2682500 GCF_037120705.1 Pseudoalteromonas sp. UG3-2
AGCAAAACCATTTTGGGTTGTATGGTTAAGTGACTAAGCGTACACGGTGGATGCCTTGGCAGTTGGAGGCGATGAAGGACGTACTAACTTGCGATAAGCCTAGTTGAGCCAGTAAGAGGCGCTTGAGACTAGGATTTCCGAATGGGGAAACCCGGCCCTTTGGGTCATCAACAACTGAATACATAGGTTGTTGAGGCGAACGCGGAGAACTGAAACATCTAAGTACCCGTAGGAAAAGAAATCAACCGAGATTCCGAAAGTAGCGGCGAGCGAAATCGGATTAGCCCTTAAGCTGTAATGTAGTTAGTGGAACATTCTGGAAAGTATGACGAAACAGGGTGACAGTCCCGTACACGACAACTTATTTACAGTGAAATCGAGTAGGTCGGAGCACGTGAAACTTTGACTGAATATGGGGGGACCATCCTCCAAGGCTAAATACTCCCAACTGACCGATAGTGAACCAGTACCGTGAGGGAAAGGCGAAAAGAACCCCTGTGAGGGGAGTGAAATAGAACCTGAAACCGTGTACGTACAAGCAGTAGGAGCCCATCACTAAGTTACTTTGGTGAACTCCTAAGTAAGCACAATGTTTGAAATTACGTTAACGTCGACCTAACTTGTTAGCCGACGATCAACCGCCAAAATCAAGCAGAGGTAGCTTAGTGATGGGTGACTGCGTACCTTTTGTATAATGGGTCAGCGACTTATATTCTGTAGCGAGGTTAACCATTTAGGGGAGCCGTAGCGAAAGCGAGTCTTAACTGGGCGAGTAAGTTGCAGGGTATAGACCCGAAACCCGGTGATCTAGCCATGGGCAGGTTGAAGGTTGAGTAACATCAACTGGAGGACCGAACCCACTAACGTTGAAAAGTTAGGGGATGACCTGTGGCTAGGAGTGAAAGGCTAATCAAACCGGGAGATAGCTGGTTCTCCCCGAAATCTATTTAGGTAGAGCCTCGGACGAATACTTACGGGGGTAGAGCACTGTTAAGGCTAGGGGGTCATCCCGACTTACCAACCCTTTGCAAACTCCGAATACCGTAAAGTACTATCCGGGAGACACACGGTGGGTGCTAACGTCCATCGTGGAGAGGGAAACAACCCAGACCGTCAGCTAAGGTCCCAAAGTGTATGTTAAGTGGGAAACGATGTGGGAAGGCTAAAACAGCTAGGAGGTTGGCTTAGAAGCAGCCATCCTTTAAAGAAAGCGTAATAGCTCACTAGTCGAGTCGGCCTGCGCGGAAGATGTAACGGGGCTAAACATACCACCGAAGCTACGGCTGCAAACTTAGTTTGCGGGGTAGGGGAGCGTTCTGTAAGTGGCTGAAGGTGTGCCGGGAGGCATGCTGGACATATCAGAAGTGCGAATGCTGACATGAGTAACGATAATGGGAGTGAAAAACTCCCACGCCGGAAGACCAAGGGTTCCTATCCCATGTTAATCAGGGTAGGGTGAGTCGACCCCTAAGGCGAGGCTGAAGAGCGTAGTCGATGGGAAACGGGTTAATATTCCCGTACTCAGTATGAATGCGATGGGGGGACGGAGCAGGCTAGGCAAGCATGGCGTTGGTTGTCCATGTGAAAGGCAGTAGGCGAATGACTTAGGTAAATCCGGGTTATTCTTTTAAATAAGAACGCTGAGAGTCGAGACGAGCCACTACGGTGGTGAAGTTGTTGATGCCCTACTTCCAGGAAAAGCCTCTAAGCTTCAGTTCATACTGAATCGTACCCTAAACCGACACAGGTGGTCAGGTAGAGAATACTAAGGCGCTTGAGAGAACTCGGGTGAAGGAACTAGGCAAAATCGTACCGTAACTTCGGGAGAAGGTACGCTGACATTAGGTGAAGGGCCCGCGCTCGGAGCTGAAGTCAGCCGCAGTGACCAGGTGGCTGGGACTGTTTATTAAAAACACAGTACTCTGCAAAATCGTAAGATGACGTATAGGGTATGACACCTGCCCGGTGCCGGAAGGTTAATTGATGGGGTTAGCGTATGCGAAGCTCTTGATCGAAGCCCCGGTAAACGGCGGCCGTAACTATAACGGTCCTAAGGTAGCGAAATTCCTTGTCGGGTAAGTTCCGACCTGCACGAATGGTGTAACCATGGCCACGCTGTCTCCACCCGAGACTCAGTGAAATTGAAATCGCAGTGAAGATGCTGTGTACCCGCGGCTAGACGGAAAGACCCCGTGAACCTTTACTACAGCTTGGCACTGAACATTGACCCTACATGTGTAGGATAGGTGGGAGGCTTTGAAGCATCGTCGCTAGATGGTGTGGAGCCGACCTTGAAATACCACCCTTGTAGTGTTGATGTTCTAACTTAGGTCCCTGGATCGGGATTGAGGACAGTGCCTGGTGGGTAGTTTGACTGGGGCGGTCTCCTCCCAAAGAGTAACGGAGGAGCACGAAGGTTGGCTAAGTACGGTCGGACATCGTACGGTTAGTGTAATGGTAGAAGCCAGCTTAACTGCGAGACAGACACGTCGAGCAGGTACGAAAGTAGGTCATAGTGATCCGGTGGTTCTGAATGGAAGGGCCATCGCTCAACGGATAAAAGGTACTCCGGGGATAACAGGCTGATACCGCCCAAGAGTTCATATCGACGGCGGTGTTTGGCACCTCGATGTCGGCTCATCACATCCTGGGGCTGAAGTCGGTCCCAAGGGTATGGCTGTTCGCCATTTAAAGTGGTACGCGAGCTGGGTTTAGAACGTCGTGAGACAGTTCGGTCCCTATCTGCCGTGGGCGTTTGAGAATTGAGAGGGGCTGCTCCTAGTACGAGAGGACCGGAGTGGACGAACCGCTGGTGTTCGGGTTGTTATGCCAATAGCATTGCCCGGTAGCTACGTTCGGAACTGATAAGCGCTGAAAGCATCTAAGCGCGAAGCAGGCCTCGAGATGAGTTCTCACTTGGAGTTTAACTCCACTAAAGGGCCGTTGAAGACGACAACGCTGATAGGCAGGATGTGGAAGTGGTGCGAGCCATTAAGCTAACCTGTACTAATTACCCGTGAGGCTTAACCATACAACGCCAAAGTGGTTTAGCGACAGAAGTTGATAAGATACTAAAGTAGCAGCGGTTTTAGACCGCGACGAAGACAAAGAATTTAAGCAGTTTTTTCCAGATTTTAATGATTAAACAAGGTGACTAACCTCAGCGGTATCGCGAAATCAGTTCACCTTGCGCAAATGGAATGGTCGTGCGTGGCACGATGTCATTAGACATTTGCACCCAGTTTTCCTGGTGACTATAGCGTTTTGGAACCACCTGACTCCATGCCGAACTCAGAAGTGAAACAAAACAGCGTCGATGATAGTGTGGGCTTCCCATGTGAAAGTAGAACATCGCCAGGGCCTTATTAAGAAAACCCCGATTCGAAAGAGTCGGGGTTTTTTTGCGTTTAGCGCACAATAAAATGCGCGGGATAAACCCGCGCCTACCTGGTAGGCGACCTTTGGGCACACATCCCTGTGGCGGGCTTCCGGCTCGGTATCCATATCTCGCGTTCACTGCGCTGCGAAGCAGTGCTTCGGTCGCAGTTCACCCATGTGTCTCTCTATGAAAAGAATGAGAACATCCTACTTCGTAGCGAGCCAGGGCCTTATTAAGAGGTCGATGAAAGGCATTCATCCATGAATCTCATCGACATTAGTACTTCCTTGTACGTCAAACCCCGATTCGAAAGAGTCGGGGTTTTTTGCGTTTAGCGCACTATAAAACATCGCGGGGTAAGCCCGCTCCCACCCGGTAAATCTAAACTCTGGGATATTTGTCCTGCGCTCTTAGTATCATCGTTGTAGGCGGTGGTTTATCCGCCGATTTGTGTGGTAGATATACCAAGTCGAAGTCGTTAAAGCTTTTCCCTCCGACAACATTATTATGGAAAATATACGTCGCGCGGGGTAAACCCGCGCCTACAGGAAAGGTGGAAGGCTAGATTGCGCGTCCACACCAAACAACACGCCCTGAGATCCCATGCTGCTCGGCATTTTCTTGGGTGATGTGCCAGTTGGGGTAAGCGGGATTATCACTGATAACCTCCATGTGGTGCTGTTTAGGCACTATGCGCTTGGCCATTAAGCCATCTTCTGTTTGTATAATAAAGACTGCAGCATTGCTTGGCTGTTGTTGCGATAAATCCACCAACACTATGTCGCCATCTAGTAATGTCGGCTCCATACTGTCTCCGCGAATACTAACAAATGCCAGTTGCTCTGAGTACACACCGAGCTGATTACTCAGCCAGCGTTTGTTTAAAGCAAATTGCTCTGTGGTGGTTTCGATCCCCGTGATGCTACCCGTACCGGCACTGGCCTCGATATCCAGCATAGGCACTACAGTTAGTTCTTGGTTATTAGCTGTCGCGCCTGATTGATTTTGCTCTCCAGTCAGCAACCAATTCAGATCGATTGCAAACATCTCATACAAACGTTCAATATAGTTCATAGATGGTCTACTAAGACCACGGCAGATACGATAAATATGTGAGGGGGATTTGCCTGTCAGTAAAGCAAACTGACGTTTGTTGCCTGCCGTAACTTGTTCGACTAAGGTAACGAAACGTCGAGAAAATGCAGTTGCCATCGCTATTATCTCTAAGCACTTTTAAAGCAGGCAAGGATACTGAGGTGGGCCGCTACTGTACAGCGTCGGCAAGCTGTTTGCTGATTACTTCACCAGTGGGTGATAAGCCGACTAGCAGAGTAAGAGTTTGCCACATCGATAAAACGAGCATCGATGTGGCTTTGGCTCGATTAAAGTGCTTTGAAGCGAATAGCGACTCCGCCACTGGTGGCCAATTTTAGCTTTAGCTTATCGTTTTGCGTTACTTTTTGACGATAAATGCGCATATCATATGGGTTGTTTTTCCATTCGGCGTGTTCACCATCGGCATAGATCTGAGCTTCATAGATTTTGCCTGGATCTAAAAAGTTTAGGCTGATATCAAGCTCTCTGGCTACTTCATTGGTCACTGCTCCAAGATACCAATCATCACCACTGTATTGTTTGTGCTTGCGCTCCTTACGGGCAAAGACCACATAATCGCCTACCTCACCATCGAGTGCGATACTTTGCTCCCAGTCAGTTGGTACGTCTTTAATAAATTGGAACGCGTCAGGCTTTGCGAGATAGTTTTCTGGCAAGTCGGCTGCCATTTGAATTGGGCTATATAACACCACATACAAAGCCAATTGTTTTGCCAGAGTTGTTTGTGGGCGGTTGCTTTGGTCGCCAAGGCCATTGAAGCCCATATCAAAAATACCCGGAGTAAAGTCCATTGGTCCTGCAAGCATTCGGGTATAGGCCAGCATAGGCACATGCTCTGGTGGATTAGGAGGAGTGCCCCAAGCGTTAAACTCTTGTCCTCGAGCGCCTTCTCTGGTGATCCAGTTCGGGTAGGTACGGCGTAAGCCCGTTGCTTTGATGGGCTCGTGAGTATTAATGCTGATCTTATGTTGTGCCGCGAGCTTAACGTTATCTAGGTATTCGTTCACCATAAACTGGCCATCGTGCCATTCAAAGCGAGCATTACCCTGATGATCTATGCGCTTAATATTACCGCCATCGGCAACATAACCGGTTTTTACTTGCGTCACGCCTGCTTGTTCATACAGCTTGAGGGCATCAACCATTTGCTCTCGATAGTTACTGACGTTGCCTGAAGTTTCATGATGACCGATTAAGCGTGCTCCCACTTTTTTGGCGTGTGCAGCGACGGCGTCTATATCAAAGTCTGGGTAAGCTTCGGTAAAACTAAACACGTCACCGTTGTAAAACCAATCACCGTCCCAGCCGGTATTCCAGCCTTCTACTAGAACACCGTCAAAGCCATGTTCCGCGGCGAAACTTAAGTACTCTTTGGTGCGCTCTGTGGTTGCACCATGTTTTTCACCGCTCCCCCAGGTATGCTTTTTGATGTGCATGCCCCACCAAATACCCATATATTTCCCCGGTTCTACCCAAGAAACATCGCCTAGTTTATTCGGTTCATTGAGATTTAAAATGAGGTGAGAGTTTAATAGATCAGTGGCATCATCACCGATCTGCAGGGTACGCCATGGTGTAGTGAATTGGCCATTGGTTTTTACTGCAATGCCATCGGACCAGGGGGTTAAATCGGCCACAAAAGTGCCAGGTCTACGTTGGTTTAGAGTCATCCCTGCGTAATCAATCAGTGCCGCTTCATGAACACTAATGTGCACGCCATCTTGGGTTCTTAACGTGAAAGGAGTATGAGCATGAGGGGCATCTTGTAATGCGGTGGTGTTATATACGTATTCATAGCGGTTCCACCCTCGCGCTGGGATCCACCAAGCCGTGCTGTTACCACTATCTGCAAATGCAAACTCTGTGAGTTCTCGGGTAATATAAAGCGGTTGGTCATGATCTACTTCATAACGAAAACCAATGCCATCATCAAAGGCGCGGACGCGAACTGTGTATTGCTGTTTGGATTCTTCATTAGCGAAGGTGACTGCTAGCTCATTGTGTTTATCGACAATGACTCTTGCTTCACCCCAAGGCTGTTCCCAGCTGGTATTTACGCTGTTACGAGAGTGTGAGGAAATAGCCATGCCATCGCGCAAGGAAGCTGCCCTTGCAAAGTCAAAGCCGAGTTTAGAGCTGTGTATGACTTCTTTGCCTTTGAAGCTCACTGTGTAGCTTGGCTGACTATTATCGTCACTCAAGGTGAAGGTGATTTGACCGTTCGGTGAGCTTACAGCAACTTGTTCGGCATAACTGCCTGTTGCAAACAAGCTCAAACCGAGCAAAGAAATGGAAATGGCGCGCATAGTGCTTCCTTTTGTTTTTCGCACGAGCAATTCGTGATCTTATGAACATAAGCTAAGCTTAATGGTGTATCACTTGAATGGCGTATAAGCTGCATACGTATTCATGCGTTAAATGCGATGAATGGAATAATTATGCTGCCCGGTCTATTACTCACTGACAATAATAAGGAAGCCCTCAGTTTATGTTTCTTTTCTCTGAGCTCAAGCCATTAGTGCTAGGTTTATTGCTGGCCCACAGCGTGGCGGCAACAGCCATTGAAATTCAAATTCTCGATAGCAACAACACTCCATTAGCAAATGCTGCAGTGTGGCTGACGGCACCTGAATTGAGCTCAGCAGCAGCCAAAGTTAATTATGAAATGACACAGCAAGACAAAGCTTTTGCACCTCATATACTAATGATCCCAGCAGGAAGCCAAGTTGCATTTCCCAACCTAGACCCAATACTGCATCATGTGTACTCGTTTTCAGCGGCAAAATCGTTTGAATTAAAACTCTATAAAGATGAACCAAAGCAGGTGCTGTTTGAGCGCTCTGGGATCGTTGAGCTAGGTTGCAATATTCATGATTGGATGCTGGGGTACATTGTGGTGGTGCCAAGTAATTTGTATGCCCTCACCGATGGCAATGGTAAAGTGGATATTCCACTGCCGCAGCAAGATGTCACACAACTTCAGATGCATGTATGGCATGAACGCTTTACAGACATTACTCAGGTTGAGTCTATAAGCTGGTCGCAGATAGACAATAACCGTCAGGTCGAGTACATCATCAAACAATCTTTGTTGGCCCCCTTGGAGGACTTCTCTAGTGAGTTTGATAACTACTAATGCACTGGCGCTGGGGTGTTTGCTTTCTGCCAGTGCTAGTGCCGTAGACTGGTCAGCACAAGGGCAATTACAGCTCAGCTGGCAACGAGATGAAGGGCAAGCGGCCTGGTATCAGCCTGGTTGGGGGGTTACTCGTTTTGGCGCTGAGGAGTCGCCCACAAACGTTAGTCGCGGCGCTGTGGCATGGCGGGCCGATTTCGACAGCCTGTGGTCTTGGCATGGCGTCGCGCAATACGTGCCCGACCCTGATGATAAGCTTGGAATAACCGAGCTGTACTTACAATACCGAACGTTGCCACATAACAATCGCCGATGGCGTGTGCGAGTCGGTGGTTTTTACCCGGCATTCTCTATGGAAAACCCGGATATTGGCTGGTCTTCGCCCTACACTTATCAGTACTCGGCAATCAACTCATGGATTGGCGAAGAGGTGCGCGTGTTTGGCGGCGAATTGACTTTTGAGCAGCCTGCCACCAGACGTAGCCGTGGCAAGGGCTGGGCAATACACGCAGGGGCCTTTAAAGGCAATGATCCTGCTGGTACTTTGCTGGCATGGCGCGGTTTTACGCTGCATGACAGACAAACGGTCATCAATGAGCGTATTGCCTTTGCTCCGGTAGCGGCATTATCTGCGCTGCAGCTTGCCAAGCAGGCACAGTTTGTCGAACCCTTCACAGAGGTTGATGGCCGCTTTGGTTATTATCTTGGCTACCATCAGCAGTTTTCCCCGCGCAATGAAATTAACCTCTATTGGTATGACAATAACGGCGATCCGGCACGTGTTAACTATGCCACTGGACAATACGCTTGGGATACCAAGTTCATCAGTGTGGCATGGCGCTATAAACTGACTAAACACAGCCATTTTATAATGCAAGGGATGCAAGGCAATACCGCGATGGGGCCCTCACGTGGCGTAGATAATGATTTTCACAGCTGGTATGCCATGTTGACTCAGCGACTGCAATCTTGGCGCCTGAGCGCGCGAATTGAGCGTTTTAAAGTCATAGATAAAGACGCCTGGAGGTTTGATCCTAATGCCAGTGAGGGCAGCGCACTGACCCTAAGTGCAAAATATCACTTCAATGATAACTGGATAGTGGGCGGGGAGTGGCTTTACCTCGACACGAAAGTTGCTAATCGTGAAGACTTTAATGGCCAACCACAGCAATATGACAATGTCTGGCGCCTCAGCGCTGAGTATCGTTTTAGGTTATAGGGCATGGGTGGCGATTGCACCCATGTCAGCGGTGCTTAATCGAGTAGGCGGTTAAGCCCATTTAAAGCTGCAACACGATAGGCCTCAGCCATCGTTGGGTAGTTGAAAGTGGTGTTAATAAAGTACTCAACATTATTACCACTGCCTTTTTGCTCCATAATGGCTTGGCCGATATGAATAATTTCTGAGGCTCTCTCACCAAAACAGTGGATCCCTAAAATCTCTTTGGTTTCAACATGGAATAGGATTTTCAAACTGCCTACCTCGGTACCCGTAATTTGCGCACGTGCTAGGTGCTTAAACTGGGCACGACCCACTTCATAAGGGATCCGAGCCGCGGTGAGCTCTTGCTCCGTTTTTCCCACTGAACTCATCTCTGGAATGGTGTAAATGCCGGTTGGAATATCCGTGATTAAGCGGTCATCGCAGGCACCATGGACAATGGCATTGGCAGCAATACGGCCTTGATCAAAGGCGGCACTGGCTAAGCTGGGATAACCAATGACATCGCCCACCGCAAAAATGTTGTCAACTTCGGTTTGGTAATGCTCATTAATCTTCAACTGACCGCGGCTATCCGCTTTTAAGCCGACGCTCTCTAAATTCAATGTGTCGGTATTACCAGAGCGACCGTTGGCCCATAAAATACAGTCCGCTTTGACTTTTTTGCCCGACTCTAAGTGCAATACCACGCCTTTGTCATGGGTTTCTACCTTAGAAAACTCTTCATTGTGACGGATCACAATACCGTTGTTCCAAAAGTGATAACTCAGAGCATCTGAAATTTCGGCGTCCATAAAGGCCAGCAAGCGGTCTCGAGTGTTAATTAAGTCGACCTTGGCACCTAACCCTTTAAAAATAGAAGCGTACTCACAGCCAATCACCCCGGCACCGTAAATAAGCACTCGTTGGGGGTTATGCTCAAGACTCAAAATGGTGTCGCTGTCGTAAACTCGAGGGTGATCAAAATCCACCCCTGGTGGGCGGTAAGGGCGTGAACCGGTGGCAATCACAATGGTTTGTGCTGTTAATAGCTCTTGCGAACCATCTTGATGTTGAACCTGGATGGTGTGGGCATCAACAAAGCTGGCATCGCCTTGAAATAAATGGATACGGTTGCGGCCATAAAAGCTCGAACGCAGCGTTGACTGCTTGGTGATAACATCACTGGCGTGGTGGAGGATATCCTGAAACGTATGACGCTGTGGGCGTTCGGTAAAGCGGTAAAGTGGATTGGCTTTATACTCTATCAAGCGACTAACCGAATGCCGCAATGCTTTTGATGGAATGGTGCCCCAGTGGACACAGCCACCACCAACAGCATGTTGTTTTTCGATGACAGCGACTTTTTTGCCGCTTTTCGATAGGTTCATGGCGGCACCTTCACCGCCAGGGCCTGTGCCAATGATTATGGCATCGTATTGATAAGATTGTGCAGTTGTTTTGGTCTTTTCTGCGGCTTTTTTGCTCACGGCCTCACCCCTTTGATTTGCTGAGGCCGTTGCAGATTATGCAGTTGCTGTCTTCAACAGCCTCGAATTCAGTGCTATCCAAGCTTGCTTTTGACTTTCCCAAGCTTGTTCTAACTCTTTATATTGTTGCATTAATGCGGAATGTTCGCACTGTGCAATCACGGCTTCTTTCTTCGACTCTAATACCTGCTTTTGTACTGCACAGTAATTTTGGAGCTTTTTAAGAAGCAAATCATACTCTTGTTGTAACAATGTAAGCTTATCTTGGGCCAAAGGCAATTTTGCGAGACTGACTTTAGTCTTATTCAGTAAGGTTTCGGCCTTGGCTTTTTCAATTCTTTCCACCGGTGTGCGTTTTAACTTAGTGGCTAAGCCAAGCGCAGCAAACGTTCTGATCAGCCACTTGGTTGGGTCGTAATGGTACCAGCGAATGCCATTGCGATAGTCGCTGGCAAAAATATGGTGAAAGTTGTGATACCCCTCGCCATAGGTGAACAGAGCTAAAAAGCCATTGTCTCTGGCGGTGTTTTTCTCGGTATAAGGGCGACTACCCCAAATATGCGCCAATGAGTTAATAAAGAAAGTAAAGTGTTGGCTTAATACCAAACGCAATACACCGGCAAGCAGTAACATGCCCAGCACATTACCAAAAATTAGGCCTAGCACTAGTGGAATACCAATATTGGTGAGCCACACCAACTTCATATAATGTTTATGCTGCCACATAACAATGGCATTACGCTGCAGATCGCGGGCATTGCTATAGTCACTGTAAGATGCCCCCTGATAGTCTCTTAGCATCCAGCCAATATGGCTGTACCAAAAGCCGTTGGTGGCGGCGTAAGGGTCTTTCACCGGATCATCCACTTGGCCGTGATGCACACGGTGATCGCTGCTCCAATGTAGCGCGCTATTTTGCAGGGCAAACGCACCACCGATGGCAAAAATAAATTGGATGACAGGGTGGGCATCATAAGCTTTATGGGCCCACAGGCGGTGATAGCCCGCGGTGATTGAAAGTCCGGCGTAGAACATACAGGCAACAAACGCCACCCAGTGACTGGTGGTATAGCCATACTCAAAGCCATACCAAGGAACCAAGGTGATAGCGGCTAAAAAAGATAAGCTAAAGAACAACACATTGGTCCAAATAATTGGCGGTTTTTTCATCGATGGATCTCTAATAAATAAATTCAGCGTACAACTGTACGCTAAAATAGTATTTCAAACTTTCCGCGTCAAGGTTTAGACTGCAGTTTATTGTTCTTATTTTGCGAACCGAAGTGGGGAAATGTCCATGGCAGGCGTGCGTGCCCAGCAAAAACAAAAGACTCGTCAAGCGCTTATAGAAGCTGCTTTTAACCAGTTAAGTGCTGAACATAGTTTTTCTAATTTAAGCTTACGTGAGGTAGCGCGAGAGGCAGGAATAGCACCAACCTCATTTTATCGTCACTTTAAAGACATGAATGAACTGGGGCTAACCATGGTAGATGAAGCGGGCCTAACGCTCAGGCAGCTAATGCGCCAAGCGCGTCGCAGAATCGCCAAAGGAGGCAGTGTCATCAATACTTCGGTGCACACCTTTATGGAGTTTATTGAGCAGTCAAGTAACCAATTTCGATTGTTATTACGTGAGCGTTCAGGGACATCGCCAGCGTTTCGCGCAGCCGTTGCTAGAGAAATAAAGCACTTTATTTTGGAGCTAGCTCATTACCTAGAAACCGAAACCGGTGTTGAGGCCAACCACGCTCATATGCAAGCCGAAGCCATGGTGACCTTAGTGTTTAGCTCTGGCGCCGAAGCACTGGACCAAGACTCATTACAACGCGCTGAGCTCACTGAGCGACTTAAGTGGCAATTACGTTACATTGCCAAAGGTGCTGCAGGTTATGCTAAGCACCCAGAACCGCCGAAAAAATAGCGCAAGCGGCTATTTTTTTTGCTGTAATTACAATCTACATTTGATTGGTGAACACCATATCTTATCTGCATTTTATTAAATGAAAGTAATTTTTTGCCTGTAAATAGAAGCTACTTGGTTAATCTCTCCTTTAAAATCCCATTTTTAGTCGGTTTTTGGGATAAATTATGCTTGTTTTTGTCTTTTAAAGCATGTTAAAACATAACCAATTCATCAACAGGAAGCGTTAGCTCATGATCATGACAGCAATTATTTCACTCCTACTGAACCTCCTACTGGTAAACCATAGGGGTGGAGTGTAATTGCGCGCAGTGAGCGACATTACTAAATACACCCCGCACTTGCGGGGTTTTTTTTGGCTGAGGAACGGGTAGCTATGGGTGCAGAAGATAAGGTTTGGATTTTTGATACCACATTACGGGATGGCGAACAGGCGTTAAAAGCCAGCCTCACCGAAGAAGATAAGATACAGCTGGCACATACCATTAGTCGCCTCAATGTCGACATTATGGAAGTGGGCTTTCCGGTTTCCAGCCCTGCAGATTTTAGAGCCGTGCAACGTATTGCTAATGAGGTTAAAGGGCCGATTATCTGTGGTTTGGCACGTGCTGTGAGCAAAGACATTGAAGCCTGTGGCGAGGCACTAAAAAGAGCCGAGCGGCGCCGTATCCATACTTTTATCGCAACCAGCCCGCTGCACCTTGAGCACAAATTGAAAATGAGCTTAGCAGAAGCCACAGCCATGGCGGTCAACGCCATCACCTTGGCGAAAACTTACACCGATGATGTCGAATTTTCTTGTGAAGACGCGGGGCGCACGCCGCTGAGCGATCTCGCCGAAGTCGTTACCGCGGCAATAGAGGCAGGCGCAACGACCATCAACTTACCCGATACCGTAGGTTATGTGACACCCGATGAATATGCCGCCATGGTGCGTTACATCCGTGAAAATGTCAGCAACATTGATAAAGCGCGTCTGAGTGTGCATTGCCATAATGACTTAGGCCTTGCTGTGGCCAACTCGATTGCGGCGGTGCAAGCTGGGGCACGACAAATTGAATGCACCCTCAATGGCATCGGTGAACGTGCAGGTAACTGCTCATTAGAAGAAGTGGCGATGATCATCAAAATGCGTCAGGACCATTTACGAGTCCATACGGATATCCGCAGCGAAGAAATTTATCGTGCCTCTCGCCAAGTCTCGAAGATTTGTAATATGCCAGTGCAGCCAAACAAGGCGATTGTGGGGGGAAATGCCTTTGCCCATAGCTCGGGTATCCACCAAGATGGCGTGTTAAAAGCCCAAAACACCTATGAAATCATGGCACCAGAAACCGTTGGTGTGCCCAACAATCAGCTTAATATGACCTCGCGCTCTGGCCGTCATGTCATTGAGCACCGCTTAACTGAACTCGGGTATCAAGCGTCCGATTATGATATGGACAGCCTCTATGAAAGCTTCTTAGCTTTGGCTGACCAAAAAGGCACAGTGTACGACTATGACCTGGAAGCGATGATTTATTTCAATCAGATCCAACAACAGGATGAGCGCTATCAACTGCAGTTCGTTAATGCTTCATCGAATTCGCAATCGATTGCCAGCGCCACCGTAGGCATTGCCCAGAACGGCGAGTTAAAACAAGAGGCCGCCACCGGCAATGGCCCCGTTGAGGCCGCTTTTTTAGCCATTGCACGGATCACTGGAATGGCAGTGGAGGTGCTTGAATATAACTTAGACGCCACGGGCCAAGGGGCCAGCTCATTGGGACAAGTCGATATCATTGCCCAGTTTGAAGGTAAGCAATACCACGGCGTGGGTTTAGCTGCTGATATTGTCGAAGCGTCGGTGAGAGCCATGATCCGAGTGTATAACCTGATCGACCGTGCGCAAAAAGTTTCAAGTCTTAAACAACAAAGGAAAGCAGGATGAGTCAAGCAAGCTACAAGATTGCTGTACTTGCCGGTGACGGCATTGGCCCTGAGGTCATGCAAGCCGCAGAGTTAGTATTAGATAAAGTATCACAACAGTTTAATTTTAACTTAGAAAAGTCGCCACAGGCGATTGGCGGAGCCGCCATTGAACAGTACGGTGAGGCGTTACCTGCAGCCACACTCAGTGCGTGTGAGGCCGCCGATGCTATCTTATTTGGCTCGGTTGGTGGTCCGCAGTGGGAACATTTACCACCCAATGAACAGCCAGAGCGAGCCTCATTACTGCCACTTCGAAAACACTTTAAGCTGTTTTGTAATTTACGTCCGGCGCAATTGTTACCAGCCCTAAGTGCTGCGTCACCGCTGCGCAGTGATATCTCGCAGCAGGGTTTTGATATCTTGTGTGTACGGGAGCTCACTGGGGGCATTTATTTTGGTGAAAAGGGTCGCCACGGTGAAGGGCCAAGTGAATCCGCATTTGACACCCAGACCTATTCTCGTGGCGAAATTGAGCGCATCGCTAAATTTGCTTTTGATGCTGCCAGACTGCGCAGCAACCACGTTACCTCGGTAGATAAAGCTAACGTACTGGCTACCAGTGTGTTGTGGCGTGAGGTGGTGAACGAAGTCGCCAAAGGCTACCCAGATGTCAGTCATGACCATATTTATATTGATAATGCGGCGATGCAGCTGGTGAAGCAACCCAGTCAATTCGATGTGTTGTTATGCGATAACTTGTTTGGCGACATTTTATCGGATGAGTGCGCCATGATCACCGGCTCCATGGGCTTGCTACCGTCGGCAAGTTTAAACCAGTCTGGCTTTGGGCTCTATGAACCAGCTGGTGGCTCGGCGCCAGACATCGCCGGGAAAGGCGTGGCTAACCCCATTGCCCAGATCCTCAGTGCGGCACTGATGCTGCGCTACTCATTGGGGCAAGATGAAGCGGCAAGAAGCATCGAAAAAGCAGTCGCCGAAGCGGTGAAAGAAGGGGTTGGAACGCCAGACATTTATCCGCAGGGTGGCTTTACGACGATGGATGTCGCGCAAGCCATCGTGGATCGAATCTAATTTAACAAGGGGCGATAGCAAGTGGCACAAACATTATACGACAAAATTTGGCAGTCCCATGTGGTGACTAAACTCAATGAACAAACGGATCTGTTATACATTGACCGTCATCTGGTTCACGAAGTGACCTCACCTCAGGCTTTTGCAGGGTTAAAAGAGAAAAATCGGACAGTACGTTGTCCTGAAAAAACCTTTGCTACCATGGATCATAATGTCTCGACTAAAAGCCGCTCTATAGATGCGGCTAGTGAAGTGAGCAAAAACCAACTGCAAGCCTTAGCGAAAAACTGCGCCGAATTTGGCATTGTACTTTATGACCTAAACTCGATTAATCAGGGGATTGTTCATGTCATGGGTCCTGAGCAAGGGATCACCCTGCCAGGCACAACCATCGTCTGTGGTGATAGCCATACTTCCACCCACGGTGCCTTTGGAGCATTAGCACATGGCATTGGCACGTCGGAAGTAGAGCACGTGCTGGCAACCCAGACTTTACAGCAGAAAAAAGCCAAATCGCTGAAAATTCAGGTCAATGGCGAGCTGCGTCCGACGGTGACGGCAAAAGACCTTATTTTGGCTGTGATTGCCAAGTTAGGCACCGCTGGTGGTACCGGCTTTGTGGCGGAATTTTGTGGCAGCGCCATCTCGGCTCTGTCGATGGAAGCACGCATGACCTTATGCAATATGAGCATTGAAATGGGAGCCAAAGCGGGACTTATTGCACCAGATGAAAAAACCTTTGCTTACCTAAAAGGGCGACCGTTTGCCCCACAAGGAGCGGAGTTTGATGCGGCCGTGGCGTATTGGCAGACCTTACATAGTGACCCAGACGCTGAGTTTGATCGGGTGGTAGAGATTGACGCGGCTGAGATACAACCGCAAGTGACCTGGGGCACTAGCCCAGAGCAAGTGATTGGTATCAATGATGTGATCCCAAACCCCGATGATGAGCCGAACTTAATTAAAGCGGATGCCATTCGCAGCGCCTTAAAATACATGGGACTAACAGCTGGACAAAGGCTCAGTGATGCCAAGGTGGATACCGTATTTATTGGTTCTTGCACCAATAGCCGTATTGAAGACTTACGAGCCGCAGCAGAGGTTGTGGCGGGTAAACGGGTTGCGCCAGGTGTTGAAGCGTTAATTGTGCCTGGTTCGGGCCTGGTGAAACAACAAGCAGAGCAAGAAGGGCTGGCTGAGATTTTTATTGCCGCAGGCTTTGAATGGCGTCAGCCGGGCTGTTCCATGTGTTTGGCCATGAATGATGACCGTCTTGGGCCTGAAAAGCGCTGTGCGTCAACATCAAATCGTAATTTTGAGGGGCGTCAAGGCCGTGCCGGTCGTACCCATCTTGTTAGCCCTGCAATGGCTGCTGCAGCCGCTATTGCCGGTCACTTTACCGATATTCAAGGAGTCGCGTCATGACGGTTTTTCATCAAGGTTTGGTGGCACCATTAGATAAAAACAATGTCGATACCGACCAAATCATTCCCAAGCAGTTTTTAACCTCAACCAGTCGAGATGGCTTTGATAAGGCGTTGTTTTACGACTGGCGTTACACTGAGGAAGGTCAACCGGATCCCAGTTTCGTGCTTAATTACCCACAATACCAAGGTGCCTCTATTTTATTAACGCGAGATAACTTTGGCTGTGGCTCCTCGCGAGAGCATGCTCCTTGGGCGCTACAGCAATATGGCTTTGAAGTCATTATTGCACAAAGCTTTGCCGATATTTTCTTTAATAACTGTGGTAATAACCAAATGCTCTGCATTGCCTTGCCAGCAGAGACACTCGATACCTTGTTCACCTTGGCGGAGCAGCCCAGTGGCGTAAACCTAACCATAGATCTCGAGCAGCAACAGATTGTCGCACCGGGGCTCGAGGCGATTGCCTTTGATGTCCGCGAGGATATTAAAGCTAGGCTTTTAAGTGGCTTAGACTTTATTGGCGAAACGGAGTTATTGGCGGCAAAAATCGATGCCTTTGAAACCCAGCTTGCGGCACAAAGACCATGGCAATAACGCCTAATTAACGCATATCTTTGCTATCAAGCCAGAAGCCCAGTAAGCTCTGGCTTTATTTTTTAAGGTAAACACGATGCATAAAACCACAGTAGTCGCCTTGGCAGTGCTTAGCGGCAGTGCGCTGGCACGTCCAGCTCCTTTGGTGTCGATCCCAACTCATGATGCCTTTTTTGATAGCATTAAAGCCCACTGTGGCAAAGCCTATGAAGGCAAGGTCAGCGTTGATAATCAAGGACCTAGCAGTTTTAGTGAAGCACGTCTAGTAATGCACGTACGTAAGTGCAGTGCCACTGAACTGCAGGTACCGTTTCATGTTGGCAAAGATGCCTCGCGCACTTGGATCATTAGTAAAACGGGCAGTGGCTTAAGTTTAAAACACGATCATCGCCACCAGGATGGCAGTGATGATGCCTCTACCATGTACGGTGGTCACACGGTTGATGCCGGGTGGAATACGGTACAGTCGTTTCCTGCAGATGAGTATTCTAAGCAGTTGTTTGTGCAGCAGGGCATTCCACAGTCGGTGGGCAATACTTGGCAGATGTTTATTTACCCAGAACAGTTTAGCTATCGCTTAATTCGTGAAGGGCGAGAGTTTCGAGTCGACTTTGACTTAACCAAGCCAGTCACTCCCCCTGCGGCACCTTGGGGCTACTCTGATTAATGCAGATTAGTATTAGTCAGTGACGCAGCGAACCTCGACGGTGAGATCGTGTTGATATGGTCTCGGCGTCAGTGGTAGCCGTTCATATTTTTGTACACCCTTTAACAGCGTGAGCTGGGACTGACGACCTGAGCACAAGCGTTTGGCATGGCGGAGTAAAAACACACTTTGGCGGTTAAAGTGGGCGTAACTATCCGGTTTGATGGCCAGTCGGTAATGATCTTGGCTATACTGAATTTGCTCATAATGCACTTTGTGATCAAAGTCGTATAAACGCTCAGCTTTACCACTGGTAACAGGCGTTTGTTGGCAGGCGGTGAGCAAAAGCGCAGCTAGGGCGACAGGACTGCGCTTTATTTGCCACCGTCTCAATGTTAACTTTGCCATAATTGTCCTTTTAATCTGCTAGATTTTCAGTATATCACACAGGAGATTGGTCACTTGCTTAGTCATATTAAAAAGTTATTTCAAGCTGCCCAACAGCAGCCACACGCTGCAGACTCGCTTGATTTCAATACGGCGTTAGCGGCACTGTTAGTTGAAGTGATGCGCGCCGATGGCGAACTCCATGACGCTGAATTCGATAAAATAGCCGAGCTATTGCAGGTGCGCTGTGAGTTGCCGAAAGAGCAAGTAACGGCGCTGGTCGAGCGAGCACAGCAGCTTGTAGAAGAAGCCGTTGATATGTTTTCTTTTGCCAAGCAAATCAATAACTACACCAGCGATATAGAGCGCATCGAAATCATCGAGTTATTGTGGCATGTGGCTTTTGCCGACGGTCAGTTGGATAGTCACGAAGAACATATAATACGCAAGATCGCCGGGTTATTTTACGTCGCTCATGCCGATTTTATTAGTGCCAAACTCGCGGCTGAAAACGCTAAGAATGGCTAATGTGGCAACACTGCTTGGCACGTTAGCACCACTTCTTGCAAGATAAAATTCACTAGCGTCGGTGATATTGCGCAGATCTTAGCTATCTCCTTTTGCTTGTAATTACCACGAGTGTATAAACTTAACACCGTTAAGTGACGGCTTGAAAGCTGCTGTACGGCTTGCAGCATCTGGGTTTCTAAGTTGTTCTCAATAATCTTATCTTCTATGTTGAGCCGCTGTTCATTACAGTACTGAGGCTCGGCTTCATCGATATCAATACTCTTCTCCCTAGCACGTTTACGCAGTGTATCAATCGCGATATTCCTTGCCGTCTGATAGCAGTAGGCGGTTTGGTTTTGCACGCTTTGATATTGCGAAAGCTCCATGCTGGCAAGGCGAATAAAGGTTTCTTGTAATACGTCTTCGGCGAGCGCATGACAATGGAGCATACCTGTTAAATAGGCTACTAACTTCTCCCTTTGTGACTCAATGATTTGAGCCCAGCTATGAGCCGTCACAACGAGGTTAGAACTAAGCGCGGCACCCATTTTATTCCTCTTTTATTAATAATGAAAACGATTATCAATTAGATCCTATGGCTTTGCAGGTCCAGCTGTCAACATGGAAAGGGATTTTTTGTTTACTAAATTGTAACTTTTGCTCCTGGTAGAGGGGTAGGTTTTTGGATTTAAAAGAAATAAAAATTATTTTTATTTTTCTTAAATTATTTTCCCAGTAGGACGTCATAACTACATTGAAGTTTACTGTTTATGTCTAATAAGTGCATGAATTTATTTTTATTTATTGCTGCTTTTTAGTGCTGTTCTTATGTCGTTTTTTAACTGAGTTAAACGCTGACTCATGCTTTATAATGAAATACGCAACATCTAAGGTTTAAAATAATGTTAAATAGTTGTTTATCTTGGCCCGAGGGCGATGCAGAACAATATCGGCGTTTGGGATATTGGCGAGATCAGGAGCTGATACAAATTTTAGAGCGCCAAGTGCAATCCAACCCCCATGGCATTGCGGTGATCGATGGCGAGCTCAGTAAAAGTTATCTCGAACTCGAAAAAGCAGCGACGCGACTGGCCTGCTATTTAGCGAACCAAGGAATAGCTGCTGGGGACAGTGCCATCGTTCAGCTACCCAACTGTTATGAATTTTATGTTGTTTTCTTTGCCTTACAAAAACTGGCGGTGGTTCCAGTGTATGCGTTAATGAATCATCAGCAGCTGGAGCTAAAGCAATACACCCAGCTATTACAGCCCGCGCTTATTCTCGCTGATGCGGCACAGCCATTATTTAAAAATGCACAGTTTTATACTGAGCTACAACAGCACTCGACTCAGCTGCAGCACGTCTATTTACGGGGTCAGCAGAGTTGGACGGAAGACTTTACCAGTAAGCTTCATGCCTCTGCCTGCTTTAATCACTTTGAGTCGCTATCGCTTAGGAAACACAATGCTGAGAATACCGCATTTTTTCAGTTGTCGGGCGGCAGTACTGGCACTCCTAAGCTGATCCCGCGAAGTCATAATGATTACTACTATAGCATTCGCCAGAGCGTTGCCGTGTGCCAATGGAATAGCCAAACTCGGTATTTATGCGCCTTGCCTGCGGCGCATAACTTTCCACTGAGCTCACCAGGGGCACTGGGCGTGTTTTATGCCGGTGGCACTCTGGTTTGTGCACCAGACCCTTCCCCAAGCAGCTGCTTTCCCTTGATCCAGCGTCACCGCGTGACTTGGACGGCATTGGTACCACCGGCGGTAAACCTATGGCTCGATGCCAAAGCCAGCAGTCACGATGATTTAAGCACATTACAAGTGGTGCAAGTGGGCGGCGCTAAGCTCAGTGCAACGCTGGCGGCAAAGCTTGAAGCTGAGTTTGGGGTATTGCTGCAGCAAGTGTTTGGCATGGCAGAGGGACTGGTGAATTACACTCGTTTAGACGATGACTCATGGCATCGGCACCATACTCAAGGCTTACCCATGAGCGACGCCGATCAAGTGCGCATTGTGGATAACAATAATCAAGAAGTTGAGCCGGGCCAGGCTGGGCTGCTCACCACCAAAGGGCCCTATACCTTCCGGGGGTATTTTAACGCTGCCGCCCATAATTTAGCCGCTTTTACTGCGTCTGGCTTTTATTGTAGCGGCGATGTCGTTAAGCAAACCCCCAGTGGCCACCTTATCGTGGTGGGCCGCGATAAAGATCAGATTAATAAAGGCGGTGAAAAGGTCGCCGCAGAAGAGGTCGAAAACCTCTTGCTCGCCCACCCCAGTGTCTATGACTGTGCCTTAGTCGCCATGCCCGATGCCTTATTGGGGGAGCGCATATGCGCTTTTGTGGTGCTTTATCAAGACCGTCCCGAAGTGGCAACGCGAGGTCATTTATTGCGTTTTTTGCGTGACCGCGGCCTGGCCTTGTACAAGCTCCCTGACCGCATCGAGTTTGTGACCGAGCTGCCAACCACCAAAGTTGGCAAAGTAGATAAGCGAGCACTGCGCGAGCGCATTAAGCACACTCTTACTCCAGTTGAATCAGTTTAATAGGAAAAATACTATGGCAATCCCTCGGATCAGCAGTTACTCACTGCCCACAGATCGCCCAGAAAATCGTACCCAATGGGCTCTTGAGCCCAATAAGGCGGTATTGCTGGTGCATGACATGCAGTCGTACTTTGTCAACTTTTATGACTCCAAAGCGGCGCCCATGGCAGCCTTGGTGGAACATATTAAAGTACTGATCAAGATCGCTAAAGCCGCTGGGATCCCGGTTGTCTATACCGCCCAGCCAGCCGATCAGCCAGCACATTTGCGAGCCTTATTAACCGACTTTTGGGGCACCGGCTTGGGTCAAGCAGATACCCCTATTATTGCTGACATAGCCCCTGAGGCCGGTGATAAAGTCTACACCAAGTGGCGTTACAGTGCCTTCAAACGCAGTACGTTGCTACAAGACATGCAAGCACAAGGGCGAGATCAACTTATTATTTGTGGTATCTACGCCCACATTGGGGTGTTAGCCACCGCCCTTGATGCCTTTATGTCTGACATTAAGCCTTTTGTGGTTGCGGATGCTGTGGCGGATTTTAGTGCCAAAGAGCAACAGCAAGCGCTAGAGTATGTGGCCACTCGTTGCGGTCAGGTACAGCTACTACAAGAAGTTACTGAGGCCTGTGCTACGACTACGACCAAGAGCACCTCAATCACGCTAGCCCAGATGCAGCAAGCGGTGGCAGACACACTGAATATTAATACTACAGAAGTGGACCCTGAAGAAAACTTGCTCTATCTCGGTTTAGATTCTATCCGGGTAATGGCCTTAGTCGAACAGTGGCGCGGGCAAGGAGTGGCGGTGACCTTGGCAGACCTAGCCGCAGGGGAGAACTTGACCCAGTGGCATGACATTATTGCCGCTAAAAGCAACCAAGTAGAACAGGCGCTATGAGTACCCTGCCACTTACCGCGGCTCAGCTTGGGATATGGTTAGGTCAGGCGAAGCAATCGTGTGACAGCTACTACAATACGGCTGAGTACCTCAAACTAGACTGGGAGGTCGATACTCAGCGGTGGTTGCTAGAGGCATCGCGGGCCTTGCAAGGGATCACTGCGCTAAATGTTAAGTTTCAAGAGCAGGGCGGCGAACCACAGCAAATACTATTAAGCAATGCTGAGCGCAGCGCTAAGTATGGCGACTATGTTGATTTTTCCGAACAGGAGAATGCCCCCGCTGCTGCACAGCATTTCCTCAGTGACTGGTATCGCAAGCCCTACCATTTGGCAGCAGGGGAGCTGTATCGCCATGTGTTGATAAAACTCGCGCCAAGGCAGTATTTATGGGCGCTGGGAGCGCACCACATTGCGATGGATGGTTACAGCTTTGCACTGGCTGGTGATCGTGTCTTGGCTGCGTATGAAGGCCGGCCAGTAACAGACGATGAGGCTCAGTATCGGGAATTAGTGGTTGCCGATGTAAATTATCAACACAGTGAGCACTATCAACAGGATAAAGAGTTTTGGTTGGCGCATTTACGTGGTGCCAGCAGCGCCATTCAACTGACTGACAACACTTTGCAAGCCGAAGCGGCGAGTAATAAAGTCAGCGCCATCCTATCTGCGCAGTTACAGCAAAAGCTCGTTACTCAAGCACAGCGTCAGGGGGCCAGTTGGCCTGAGCTGCTGATCGCTGCCATTAGCTATTTAGCTTATCAATCGAGTGGTGCAGCGGAAACCATCATTGGCATTCCTGTGGCCAATCGTATTGCCAGTAAGGCTGCCAATACCCCGTGTATGCACATGAATATCATTCCGCTCAAAGTACAATTTCACCTGGCCACAGGCTTTGCTGACTTGGTGACCCAAGTGAGCCAGCAGCTGCGCCAGGCAAGGCGGCATTTTCGCTTTCGTTACGAGGAGATTAAGGCTCAGTCGCAGGCCCACAACCTACCGGACAAATTGTTTGGCCCCGTGGTTAATATTTTGCCATTTGAGCGCCAACACAGCTGTTCGGGCTATCCAGTGAGCAGTCATACCATCAGTGTCGGGCCGGTGGAAGACATTGCCTTTGTGTTTGCCACTCAAGCAGACGGCAGCTTACTGTTCGAGATAGAGGCAAATCCAAGTGGTTATAGCATGGAGCAGTTAAAGGCCCTACAGACACAAAGCCTAGCATTATTGCAGCAGTTCGAGAGCCAATTGCAACAACCTTTAGCTGTGCGCTGCAGCGATTTGGCGTTGTATCACCAGCAAGGGCCGCTGCCATTTAATAGTGTGCTATCGAGCTTGCTACAGCAAGTGCGGCAACGGCCAGAGGCTCTGGCGCTGCGCAATGCACAAGGCCGTGAGCTGAGCTATGCTGAACTGTACCAGCAAGTAAGGGCATTGGCGCAGGGCATACAAGCCTTGCAACAAGCGAGTGCTGGCACTGTTGTCGTGGCATTACCGCGCAGCCCTGAGACAATAGTTGCCATTTGGGCGGTTCTGGCGGCCGGTCAGCGCTTTGTGTGTATTGATGATGCCGCGCCAGCTGCACGTAATAGCGAAATAATCGCAGATGCCGCTCCTTTTGTTGCCTTGGTTAACCCGCAAACCGCAGCCAGTGTCAGTGCTATTGATAGTGGTTTGTCACTGCTGGATGTCAGCGATTTGCCACGCCACAGCAACTACCCTGTCGAGGGCATAAAGGTGTCACCCGAGCAGCAGGCTTATTTAATTTATACCTCAGGTTCAACGGGCCAGCCAAAAGGAGTACAGATCAGCCATGCTGCCTTGGCGGGTTTTGTTCATGGCGCCAGAGAGTGTTATGGCATCGGCCCGGCAGACCGAGTATTGCAGTTTGCCCCTTTTCACTTTGATACTTGCATTGAAGAAATATTTGTTACCCACAGCAGCGGCGCGGCCTTAGTACTGCGTAGCGATGCTATGTTGAGCTCGTTTAGCGCTTTTATGGATGAAATTGACGAGCAGCAAATAACGGTACTCGATTTACCTACGGCCTATTGGCATGAGTTATGTCACTATCTTTGCCGCTCCGGGCGTTTCCTGCCACAGCGAGTACATACCCTAATCATTGGTGGTGAGGCGGTAAATAGTCAGCGAGTGCAAGCCTGGCAAGCACATGTTGCCCAAAACATTCGCTTATTGAACACCTATGGGCCGACCGAAGCCACTGTGGTGGCCACTGCAGTGGATTTGAGTCACACCACGGCATTTAATCTTATTGGCAAACCGTTAGCTGGTCGTGGCGCGGTGGTGATGCGTGAGCCGGGGCAGGTGGCCAAGCTCGGTGAGCAGGGCGAGCTGTGGTTAACCGGAGTCGGATTGGCCAGTGGCTACCTTAATCAGCAGCAACAAAGTGACCACGCTTTTGTTGAGGTTTGGGATCCACTGCAGCGAGCAATGGTCGCAGCCTATCGCACTGGCGATAGGGTGATAATGGATAAAGCAGGGGTGCTGACTTACTTAGGGCGCAGTGATGCGCAAATCAAGATCAGTGGCTATCGCATTGAGATTGGTGAAATAGAAGCGGCATTGTTGGCTTTGCCTGAGGTGCTTGAGGCGGCGATCACCGTGATCCATAACAGCCAAGGTGCAGCAACGGCATTGGCGGCGCATGTGGTGGCGACGCAGCAGCGAACGTTGTCTCAACTGCGAACTGAACTGGCGCAGCAGCTACCAGCGGTAATGATACCAAGTCAGCTTTACTATCATGCCTCTTTGCCAAAGACCGCAGCCAATAAACTCGACCGCAAGGCATTATCTTCACACTCAAGCTGCGCTCCGAAAACCCAGTTAACGGGTTTACAGGCTGAAGTGGCCGCTGTGTGGCAAGCGGTGTTAGGTGTGGCTGACGTGCATCCGGATGATAACTTTTTCGATATTGGTGGTCAGTCTATGCAGTGCATTCAAGTGGCTGCCAGACTGACTGAGCTGTGTCAGCAGACGGTGACGGTGGCATTTTTGTTTGCTCATCCCAAACTTGCGGATCTTTGCACTGCGTTGGCGAAGGGGAGCGGCGTGAGCCCAACAAGCCATGACCAGCTGCAAGCCACCATCACGCAGGATGTCGAGGATGTTGAAACCCAGCTACAAGCGATTCAGCCATCGCCAACACTGAAGCAGCCAACCTCGCCATGTGTATTACTGACTGGCGCGACAGGTTTCGTTGGCGCGCAGTTACTCGCCCAGTTATTACTCACGGCAAACGTAACCATCCTTTGTCCGGTGCGCGCCGACAACCTGCAACATGGCTTGGCGAGATTGCAGCAAGCACTCGCAGCACAGCAATTAGGAGAGCTGGACAAGCAACGTGTTGAAGTCTTAGTGACAGATATCGCCAAACCGAACTTGGGGTTAAGGGCCTGTGAGTATGACGCGCTTGGTCGTCGCATTACTCATGTGCTCCATAACGCGGCACAAACCTCGGTGTTACGAGATTACGCTAGCTTGCGCAGTGCCAATGTTTTGGTAACGGCTCAGCTGCTTAAGTTTGCCAAACAGTTTGCGTTACCGTTTAGCCATGTTTCAACCATTGCCGTAGCCCCGCAGCAGGAGCAACCGCTAGAGGAGCAGTTTGTCGCATTCCACCCCGGGTTACGTGATGGCTATCAGCAATCCAAGTGGGCAGCAGAAGCCATGGTGGCTAAAGCGCGCAAACAAGGCGTTAAAGTGCAAGTGTATCGCTTAGCTCGAGTGATAGGTGCAAGCCACAGTGGCTTTATTAATCGCGACGACTTAGTTTGGCGGATTTTACGGGCGGGACTAAAGCGTCAGCAATTACCTGAACTGAAGGTGTCTGAACCATGGACGCCGGTGGATACCATCGCCCAGTTTATGGTGCGGCAAACGCTGCAGCAGACCGGTCATGGGGTGTACAACCTGACACCCGAGACCCAGGTTTGTTTACCACAGCTCTATCAATGGTTGCAGCAATACGGATTCGAGGTTCATACCTTGGCGGTGGCGAAGTGGGTGCAACAACTCGAGCACTCCGATGATGAACATGATGTAGCCATTGCTAGCTTTTTCAGCAGCCAAGGCAAGCAGACACAGCCGGTAAAGCTGGTGGCCAATAATCAGCGCTTTGTTAGTGCCAGTCGTAAGTTTGCCATCAATTTACCGACATTTTGCTGCGACGACCTAAGCCAATACTTAGTTTTTGCTTTTCGCGTTGGGCTACTCAACCCCAGGCAGCATCCCCAGGTGGTGCAAAAACTCAAGCAAAACCATTTACTTCATGAGGAGGCATTATGACCATTCGCCAGCCTGTCAAACCTTCAGGGCCCCGCCGTGTTTACTGTGTTGCTAAGCGCTATATTACTCCACGGCTATTGCGGATCACGGTATCTGGAGATGAGTTGCTGGGGTTTCCCAGTGACAGTGCCGGCGCGCACATTAAGTTGTTTTTTGCCAATCGCCAAAGCGGCAACTTGCAACTGCCAACTCGCGATGAGCAGGGCAAAATTCACTGGCCAAAGGATAAGCCCGTGACACGGGCCTATACGGTGCGCGCCTATCGTGCTGAACAAAACGAATTGGATATTGACTTTGTGGTTCATGGTGATAGTAGCCCCGCTTCAGGTTGGGCGGTCAATGCCAAACTAGGCGCTGAACTCGGTGTTGCCGGCCCTGGTGGACCCAATCCCTTGTTGGCCGCGGCCGACTGGCAACTATTAGCTGGCGATTTAACCGCAGTGCCGGCAATCAGTGCGTTATTACAGCAAATGTCAGACGAGCAACACGCTGAAGTGTTTATCGAAGTGGATAGTATCGACGACTGCCATGAGCTTGACCATCCAAGTAATGTCACCATTCATTGGTTGACCCGGATACGTGGCGATCATCAGCAGTTGGCTCGGGCCTTAGCGACGGCGAAACCGCCAGCCACTGCAACCTCAGTGAGTGCCTTTGTTGCCGGTGAAAACAGTGCTGTGCTGGCGTGTCGCAAGCAGCTCATTGGTGATTTTGGACTAACAAAAAAGCAGCTCTATGCCATTCCATACTGGCGTCGAGGGCAAGACGAAGAGCGCTACCACGACCAGCGTCATGAAATTATGGATGAGGTGTACTAATGACCGAAACTTCGGAATGGGCTGGCCGTATTGCACTGGTCACTGGAGCCGCGCGTGGCATAGGGGCGGCGCTGGTGAACCAGTTGCTAGCACAAGGTGCCACCGTGGTGGCGGCTGATATCGCCTTCGCTCAGCCTCAGCTGACATCGGTCTCACCACGATTGTTGCAGGTGCAGCTGGATGTCAGCGACAGCGGCCAAGTACAGCGCCTGGTTGATGAGGTGGAGCAACACCATGGTGCCATTGACTACTTAGCCAGCGTGGCTGGCGTCTTGTTGTTGGACAGTGTGTTAACCCAAAGCGATGACGATTGGCAGCGCAGCTTTGCGGTTAATTGTCATGGCCCTTTTTACCTCTGCCGAGCGGTGGGCAACAAAATGCGGGCGCGGGGGCGCGGCGCAATGGTGGCGGTAAGCAGCAACGCAGCACACACGCCGCGCTTAAACATGGCCAGTTATTGTGCAGCAAAAGCGGCACTGACGGCGCTGGTTAAAAATCTCGCACTGGAGTTAGCCACAGACAATATTCGCTGCAATCTAGTGGCGCCCGGCTCAACCGATACCTTGATGCAGCAACAACTTTGGCAAGACCAAAGCGGCGCTGCCCAAACCATTTCTGGCGACTTGGCCAGCTACAAGGTGGGGATCCCGTTAGCCAAGCTAGCCACCCCAGACGACATTGCCTCTAGCATCTTATTTCTGCTTAGCACGCAAGCAAATCACATTACTATGGCTCAGCTCACCGTGGATGGTGGGGCGACGCTAGGTCATTAAATTTCGAGGAACGTATGACGACAACACTTAATTTAACCCAGTCTCAGGCCCTGCAAGCGCAAGGTGAACACGTCATTGCCGGCTTTACCCAGTCAATGATGAAAAAGCCAGAGCAGTTTTCTCCTGGAGCCTACCCAGTCTACTTGGCTGAAGGAGAGGGCGCCATGGTCACCGATGTTGATGGCAACCAATACATCGACTTTGTCTGTGGCTTGGCTGCCAATACACTGGGACACAATCATCCGGCCGTGGTGACAGCCATCCGCGACAACCTCAGCAAGGGCATAATTCATTCTTTACCGACTCCCATTGAGGTAACCACAGCTCAGACCCTGTCTAAGGTCATTCCGAATGCTGAATTGGTGCGCTTTTTTAAAACCGGTGCGGATGCCAACTCGGCGGCCATTCGCTTAGCACGGCACGCAACTGGGCGCGATGAAATCATGACCATTGGTTACAACGGCTGGCATGATCACTATATGTTTGACACCCCGGGAGTGCCAGCCAGTATCGCCGCCTTAACTCATCGAATGCCACTTTTTACTGAAAAGGACGAAGCTGCAATTTTAGACAAGGTGGTGGCACAGCAAGACTCACTGGCCGCGGTGCTGCTATCCGTGCCTTACAATCGCGTGTTAGAGAAGTCCTTCTTGCAGCAATTGCGACGTGTATGCAGCGAGCATGGCGTTATTTTGATCTTTGATGAGGTGGTTACCGGCTTTCGCTTGGCTCCCGGTGGTGCCCAAGAGTTCTTTGGCGTTGATGCCGATTTGGTTACCTTATCAAAAGGTATCGCTGCTGGCATGCCGTTGTCGGCAGTCACAGGCAAACGCACATTAATGTCGCAAATGGCAGCGCTGCAGGTCTCGACCACCTTTGGCGGCGAAATGTTGTCGTTGGCAGTGTGTGATGCCGTACTCAAAGAATATCAACGAATGGATTTTTGTGACCACATTGCCAAGTTAGGCGCACGCTTAAAAGCCGAAGTAAATGCCATCGCGCAACAGTTAGAGACCCCGCTGAGTGTGGTCGGTTATGACCCTATTCCGATGTTCTTATTTGCCCGTGACCCGCAAGCCCATGTGAAGTTGGCCATTCCGTTTTTGGCGGAAATGGCCAAGCGCGGAGTGTTACTGCGTCGCGAAGTAAACTTTATTTGTGGTGCCCATACTGAGGAGCACATTACCCAAACAATCTCTGCCGTTAAAGCATCGTTAATGGCAATGAAAGCGGCTGGATTGTTCAAAAATCAGGAAGCGGCCTAATGGCGTGCAGTTGTTTTCAGCCGCAGCGCTTTGCCAGCTTAGCGCAAGCGAACACCACCACGGCCTTTGGTAGTGCTGCGGTGGATACCATCGAGAGTTTAAAAGCAACGCCGATAAAGCCTCAGGACAATACCCTGCACACACTTATCGACAATGTGTTTATTTACACCGCCGATGAGGATAATCGCGTGATCCCCCATGGTTGGGTGGTGGTTGCAGGGCGCACCATAGTTGCGCTTGGCGATACCAGTGAGGAGCCACCGCTATACCAGCAAAAGCTCGATGGTCAGGGTAAGCTGATGCTGCCTGGGCTGATTAATCCCCATTGGCATGAGAGCTTTGTGGCCCCAAACCCTGAGCAGCCTGATGACAGCCATGTGACCCCGACTGCTTATGCTAACGGCGGTGATGTGCAAGCTTTAGGGGCGATGTTTGGTTTTATTTCGAGTGTCGCCGATAAACTAACCTTGGCCGAGGGACTGGCCATTGCCCGTTGGAGCATGTGGACACAGCTGCGCTCTGGCACCACGGCATTGGGCGACGTTGGCTCTGCCAATAAAGGCGATGCTATGGCGTTGGCGGCCATCGATTTGGGGATGCGACTGCGGGTGAGTCGTTGGGGCTCAGACATCATGCTGGAGAGCAATAAAGCGACGCCCACAGCCGTTGCGGATACCCAAGCACAAACAGAGGATTGGCTTGCTCTGATTGAAACTTGGGAAGGACATAGCTCGGGGCTAGTGGGCGCTATGCCTTCGGTGATGGGGGCATTTGGTAGCTCGGATAAGCAGCTGGCAGCACTGGCAAGCATTGCCAAGCAGTATCAAGTGCCTTATGCAACTCACTTAGCGCCGCTTAAACATGAGCGCAGTGAAGTCGAGCGAGTGTTTGGACTGTCGCCAATCGCTCGCTTTGATGCCATGGGACTGCTGACGGATAAGCTCTTGGCAGTGCACACGGCGTATGCCAGTGAGCAAGAGTATCAACGCTTATTGCAAACCGGCGTTAATATTTGTCACTCACCGGCCCACTACGGCATGTTAGGTGAGGCAACGGTCAGTGAAACCGGGCAAATTGGGCGCTTTCTCAAAGACGGAGTGTGGGTATCGAGTAGCACCGATGGTGATATTTCCTTTATTGGTGGCATGTGCGAAGCCATGCGCGGTGCCCACTTAGGTCATAATGAAGCGCAAAACTGCAACACCACTTGCCCACCAACCTTGGCACTAAAAACCGCTTCTTTGTATGGTGCCAAAGCGCTGGGTTGGGAGCAGCAAATAGGCTCTATTGCGGTAGGAAAACAGGCCGATTTGGTGCTCATCAATAATGACGACTACCGTTATAAACTTTCTGCGCACCCATTGCGCACGTTTATTGTTACCGGCTCTAGTCACGATGTTGATAGTGTGATGGTGGCCGGAGATTGGGTGGTACGAAATGGCCGCAGTACCCGGTTCGATGAAGCTGAGCTGTACCAAGATTACCTCAAAGCGGTGGCCAGTGCACGTCAGCGCATCGGGAGGCCAGGATGAGCCAGATGCGTTTAGCCACTTGGTTTTTGCTGTTAGCCAGTACGCTCACCGTGATGGCCAGCGCGCCACTGGCGCCGGCATTACCCGGCATGACAGCGGCGTTTACTGGTGTTAGCGAAGCGGCCTTTTGGACTAAAATGACGCTCGCTTTACCCGGTCTTGTCATTGCTATCTGTGCGCCATTAGTAGGTAGCTGGGTGGATCGCTTACCGGCTTACCTACTATTACGGAGCGGTTTAGTGGCGTTTATTATCAGTGCTGCGCTGGGCTATTATTGGCAGTTTTCGCTTTGGCTGTTATTACTTAGCCGCGCGTTTATGGGCTTCGCGGTGGCGCTGATTATGGTGGCTGGCACCACCTTGGCAGGGAAGTATTTAAGCGGTGAAAAGTTTTCACAGTTTATAGGCATGCAAGCCGCGTTTGGCGGCTTTGGCGGCGTGTTTTTTATGGCGCTAGCCGGCTTTTTGGCACAGCAGCATTGGAGTTGGGTATTTGCCATTTACGCGTTGGCTTTATTCATCCTGCCAGGGGCTTGGATGTGGATAAAAGACCCAAAAAGCGCCGCTCCCACAGCGCCGAGTGATGCACCGCATTACGGCTTGAATTCTTCCTTTGTTGGTTGTTGTGGCTTAGCGTTCGTAGAAGTTTTGGTGCTTTATGGGCTCACGCTTTACTTGCCTTTTTACTTAACAAGCTTGTCAGCTTCAGCCAGTGACATTGGTTTAATTGTAGCGATGTTTTTATTGGCGATGTCTGTCAGCTCCTTGTGTTATGGCCAGTTGCGGCGGTTACTTAACGTCGGGCAAGCTCATGTAGCGGGTTGGTTATTGGTGGCACTTGGTTTTGTTTTACTGAGTTTTACCACGACACTAACTACAGTGATCCTGACCAGTCTAGTGGTTGGCATTGGGCTGGGGGCGATCCGGCCTAACTTAGTGGTGTGGTTGTTTGCGGTGATACCGCTCGCCATGCGTGGCAAAGCCATGGGGATAATGACTACGTGTTATTTTACTGGCCAGTTTTTGAGCCCAGTTATGTTTGACCCCATTATTGCGTGGTTAGGCTATCAGGGGTTTTTCCTCTGCTTAGGAACCGTGATTGTTAGCATCACGGTATTGTTCAGTATTACCTTTCTAGTCCGCAAAAAAGCCGCGTTAGCCGAGCTAAGTTAAGTTGTTTTCATGCCGGTGCATAGCCACAAACTGCATCGGTGTGATACCAAACTGCTTTTTGAAAGCCGCGCTGAAATTACCAATATGATGGTAGCCTGCAAGGTAGGCCGCTTCCCCTACAGACAATCCCTCTATTAGCAATGCATGTCTTGCCCGGTTTAATTTATGCTGCTGTAAATAGCGCTTAGGAGTGCTATTAAAATGCTGACGAAAGAAGCGTTGCAGACTACTTAGACTCATGGCCAGCTCCGCAGCGATGTCCTCAAGGCTGCTCTCTGAGGTCAAAAGATCTATTATGCGGCTCTTCTTGCGCTCAATGTCGGTATCGGGTGGCAAGCGGTAATGAGCATGTTGGGTGGTTTTTTTCTGCATGACCTCTGGCAGTAACTTTGCCAACCATTGGGTCGCAAGGCTTTCATAATGTAATCGCGTTAGCATATCTGTGCTGCTCGGGGTATTAAGCAGTTGTTGGGTAAGGAGCAGTATCTCCTCATCTAGAGTAAGTTGAGTCACTCGGGTGCTGTTGAATGATGCAAACTGCGGCGCAGTCATGCGCTTTTGTAGAAAATCATGACTAACACTTAAGGTGACCTTTTTGACTTCTTGATGCCGATGTAGGTAGCGACTAAAAGGTTCCGACTTGGCAATGATATTGGCAAATGCCAGGGGCTGGGTTTGGGCGTGGAACTGGTAATATTTTTCGCCCACACGAAAGGCCACACTGCCGGCGAGTAAGACGGTAATGTTGAGACTAGGTGGCAGTTGGCACGATTGGCTCAACTGTTGCTGTTCAACGCAGTGGCAAATATGCAGCTGCAGCTCATCGGTGAGTGGTATAAATGACAGCCTACCAGTGACAATGGCTTGCTCTTGCGCACCACCACCATGACGGCAGCAGGTGCCGGTTCGCACTAGGAGGTGCTCGTTTAACTGGGTGCTAGTTATATTTCCTTCCATGTCTTGCGCCATTATTTTTTAAATCGCATAACTGATTGACGATTTTGCATAACTAATATTTAGAAAGCAATAAAAGCAAAGGTGTACAATATTGAGAGTGATTCTTATTAACATCAAAGTTTAAGGGACAAATATGTTGGTTTCTCGCACTAAACACCGCGCTTTTCGCCTTTCCACTCTCGCTTTAGCCGTAGCTGGGGTCACCGCTATGCCGGTTATGGCCAATGCTGAAGCAGAAGAAAAAATAGAACGAATTCAGGTTTGGTCAACGGCAGTAAAAACCTCGGCATTGTATTTACAAGAGCAAGAAATTGCTGATAAACAGGCCGATCATGTCTCGGATTTGCTGCGTTCTATTCCTGGTATAGATGTTGGTGGGGCCCACTCTTTAAACCAGCGTATTACCATTCGTAGCATGGACGACAAGGACCTAAAAATCTCCATTGATGGCGCTGCACAAAACACCTACATGTACCATCATATGGGCAACTTGCAGATCCACGCCGACATTTTAAAATCTGTGGACATTGAAACCGGCACTAACTCTGTGATCAATGGTGGCCTTGGTGGGGCGGTGCGCTTTGAAACCAAACAAGCCCGCGAATTATTAACAGGCGATGAGCAATTTGCCATGCGCCTGTCTGCCGGCGCCGCTGATAATGCCGGGCATAACTACTCTGTTACTGGCTTTGGTCTATTAAGCGATGACGTTGACTTTCTTGCCTATTTTAATCACGTCGAACGAGACAATTACGAAGTGGGTGGGGGCAAAGTCTTAGATCAAACTGGTGCCGAAGTGGAAGGAACCGATGGCGAAGTAAAGGGCCTTAAAGGAGAGGTATCAGACGCCTTAATTAAATTTGGCTGGAACATTGGCACGAGCCAAAGGATTTCTCTGAGTTACGAGACGTATGAGGATGAGGGGGATTACAGCTACCGTCCTGATATGGGTCTTGCCACAGACATCACCTTTACAAACGGTCTTGGCGTGCCTTTGTTATGGGATACGGAGTTTACTCGGGACACGGTTACTCTTAGCTATGACCTGACAGTAGATAATACAGAGTTAAAGGCAACCGCTTTCTCAAACATCAGTGAGTTATCACGGGATGAGCGCGGCTGGCTCGATGCTAACCATCCCCGTTTTCACGGCAATGCCGGATTGGTGACGGGGGAAGCGAAAAACTCTGGATTCAATGTGTTGGCCGAAACTATTGTTGAAAATGTGTTTGCAGATGAAGCTCATATTTTCACTTACGGCATAGATTATATTAAACATGATACGGACTACCAGATTGATAAGGTCCCCAGTAATGAGAGCGTGCGCTCAGACGAGCAAGCAAAAAACCTGGCTTTATTTGTACAAGATAGGATAGAGCTGGGCAGAGGTTTTGTGGTAACACCTGGTGTTAGGTACGACGATTACGAGATAGACGCTAAGGTCGTTGAAAACGATTTTTCAGAGCTATCATTAGCACTTGCTTTGGAATACCAAGTCAGTGAAGGCTTATTAATTAAATTAAGTAGTACTGAGTTATTTAAAGGCCCCGAGATTGGCGAAGTGTTTGTTGGCGCAGGTTTGAATGACTCTGAAAACCCAGAGCTCAGCGCTGAAACGGGCTTAAACACTGAGTTGTCGGTTGCTTATCAATATCGGTTGAGTGATGACACGGATATTAATCTTGGTGTAACCTTTTTTGATACGGAGCTTGATAATTACATTTACGACAACGCGACTAAGCCTGATGCTCAGTCGCCATGGGATACTTGGAAAGACAACGTTGGAGATATGAAGCTCGATGGCTTTGAAGCCTATATGGGTTTTAGCATTGAACAATTCAGCGCGCAGTTTACGTATGCCAAATCAGACAGTGAACTCAGTGCAAATGCTCAGTACAGCGCATTAGAAGGCTTCCAGTTAGAGCGCACTCAGGGGGATTCCATTACTGCCGAGTTGAGTTACTACATGGTCGACTACAACCTAAATCTTGGGTGGGAAATGCAAGTATTGGATGATGTTGCTGCTGGTAACTTCCTAGGAGGAGCATCAATTGATAACAGTAAGTCAGGTTATACGGTCCATGATTTTGTCGCTCACTGGCAGCCTGAAGCTGTAGAGGATCTTCATTTACGTTTGAGCATTGAGAATGCCTTCGATGAATTTTATGCTTCGCAGTCTTCTAAAACAGGGGTCACAGGCCACCCGTTGGCAGGAGAGTTAGGCTTATTCCTAATGGACTATGAGCCAGGGCGTAATATTAAAGCCAGTATTTCGTATCAGTTTTAATTAAGCTAAAACATAAGCCCAGCATGATTGCTGGGCTTTTTACGTGTTGGTGAGGGATTAACTCTCGCTTAAGAGGCCACGAGTTGCTGTGCCCCGAGCCGTTGATAGGCTTGTTTAGCCTCTAAAGCGTTTAACATGGTGGCGAGCTTGGCTTCGGTTTCGAGCCACTCTGAACGCGGGTCGGAAGCGGCGACAATACCGGCACCGGCAAACAGTCTGGCCTTGTTAGCCATGATTTCGGCGCTGCGGATCACCACCACCCATTCGCCATTGCCATGTTTGTCACACCAGCCGATAATCCCGGAGAAGAAGTCACGGGGGCACCCTTCGAGGCTGCGTACCCAAGGGTAAGCCTCTGCGGTGGGCTTACCACACAATGCTGGAGTGGGGTGTAAGCGATTTGCCAGTGATAAAATGTGGGTATTGGGGTCACTAAGTTGCCCTTGTACCTCAGTGGAAAGGTGCCACATGGTTGCGGTGCTTAATAACGACGGCGTGCTTGGGATCGTCAGTTGCCGACACCAAGGCGATAATACCCCCGCCATTTCCGCCAGCACTACGGCATGTTCGTAGCGGTCTTTTTTCGAGTGCATCAACGCCTGCTTTAATTGCGCTTCGGTGGCGGCACTGTGGCTGCGCTTAGCTGAGCCTGCTAAAGGGTTACTGAGGATTGTGCCACCGTGTTTACGGAGCAATAATTCGGGGCTGACTCCCATTAGCACCGCGCCACTTTGGGTTGGAAAAGAAAAGTGATAGCCGCTGGCACTTTGGCTTAATAAGTTGGCCAGCACTGGCTCCGGTGAGATAGCTGCATCAAAACTAAGATCAACCTGCTTGGCGAGCACCAGTTTGTCTAATTGTTGCTGAGCAAACAGGCGTTTGGCTTTGCTTACCGCGGCTTCATAGTCAAGTTGTGGCTGTCGATAGTGGGCGCTGCGTAACTGGGGTAAGGAGCTTGGGCGGCTGCCATGTGCGCCAATGACATGGTCATAAAGCGCTGACTTATCATAACGCTGTGTTGCCTCAGAGATGATGAATTCGGCCTGTTGCGACTTACAAAATGGCAGTACGCCAAAGGCCATTGCGTTGCTGCTATGTGGGCGCAGTGCTTGCTCTACCTTGGCGGCCAATGCTTGGTGACAAGCTATGGGGACGCGAAAGCGGTGCACAATAGGTTCGGTAACGTAACAGTGGTCAGCAGAGACAAATACCGCTTGATGCTTTGATCGAAAGCCAGCTCGAGCCGTATTGACAGCTTCGGATAAAATGGTTTGATTGAACATAGAATTCCTCATTTCCAGCGCGTACGCAGTGTCGTTGTTCAGTTGACGAAATGAGAATGTAAATATTTAGTGATAAAACCAGTGGCGAACCAGTAGAGGCGCTGTCACAGTCTTTACTAACAAGCTGTTGGCAGATGCGTTACCCTATAGTGAAACGATAAAATAGAAATAACTGATGCAGCAATTTGACAGCATTTACCAGCGCGCAGTCGCACGAAAAGGTTCGGCAGCGGCGCTTGAGAACAAAATTAGCCAGCCATTGTCAGTAGTACAGTTAAAACAATATTCCGACGATCAGTGGCTGGAGGAGTTTACTCGCAAAATATTTCAAAGCGGCTTTTACTGGTCGGTAGTGAACAGTAAATGGGATGGCTTTCGCGAGGTGTTTTGGCAGTTTTCAGTAGAAAAGCTACTGATGATGTCACCTGAGATGTATGAGCAGCGCAGCCAAGATGAGCGTATTATTCGCAATGCTAAGAAAGTGCAAACCATAGCGCAAAATTGCCAGATGATTTTTGAGGTGCAGCAACAGCATGGCCGCTTTAGCGATTTTATTGCTCAGTGGCCGGAGGATGATATTGTTGGGCTATGGCTTTACCTGAAAAAGCATGGCGCACGGTTAGGTGGTAACACTGGGCCTTATGCGCTTAGAGCAATGGGCAAAGACACTTTTTTGTTAAGTCGTGACGTTGAGACAGTGCTGCGAGCAGAAGAGGTTATCGATGGTGGCTTACAAAGCAAAAAATCCTTATATGCCGCGCAGCAGTGGTTTAATCAAATGAAAGAGTACAGTGGGCTGTCCTATCAAGCATTAAGCCAAATCGTTGCCATGAGCGTAGGTGATAATCTGCGTTAAGGTAACACCTAGAAGTAATCGATATTGAGGTCTTTATGGCATTTATTCAGCCTTATCAAGGCTCTTCGCTGCTGTTTTCAGAGCAGCCAGCGCGTTTTAATCAGCCAGAGTTGCTGTTACAAAATGAGGTGCTTACCGAGCAACTCGGGTTGCACGGCATGAATCACAGCGAGCTTGCTGCGCTGTTGAGTGGGCAAACACGACTGGGTGAGGTAGCTCCCAGCAGTTTGGCCTACAGCGGTCATCAATTTGGCCAGTTTAATCCGTTACTCGGTGATGGTAGGGCGCATTTACTTGGCGCGGTAAAGCTTGACGATGGCCGGCAATATGACTTGCATTTAAAAGGCTCTGGCGCGACGCGCTTTTCTCGCGGTGGCGATGGTTTTTGTGCCCTAGGCCCAGCGGTTCGCGAGTTCATTATGAGTCAGGCAATGGTGGGGCTGTCGGTGCCAACCACCCAGTGTCTGTCGGTGGTCTCCACAGGACACAGTGTCTATCGTCAAGGCGACAAGCCAGGGGCCGTAGTGTGCCGTGTGGCACAGAGCCATATTCGTATTGGCACCTTGCAATACTTAGCCTCTCAGCAAGACACTAGCGCCATGTGGTCGTTATTGGCGCAGCAAGGTGAGCAATTATTTTCAGGTCTTGCGGTCAAAACAGAAGCCGATGTGTTGGAATTGTTCCGCGAAGTGTGTGAGCAATTGGTCGACTTAGTGGTTGAGTGGATGCGAGTGGGTTTTATCCATGGGGTTATGAATACCGATAATATTTTGCTCAGCGCTGAAACCATCGATTATGGCCCCTGTGCCATGATGGAGGAGTTTGACTTTAATACTGTGTATAGCTCTATTGACCGTCAAGGTCGCTATGCTTATGGTAATCAGCCGAACATCATGAACTGGAATTGCGCCCGATTAGCCGAAGCTTTGCTGGTGTTATTTGCTGATGAAAAAGACGCCATTGCATCATTTAGCCAGATCTTATCTGAGGTAGCGGATTCGTTTAACCGTAAATACAAAGACATGTGGGCTGCTAAGCTCGGTGTCGAGCAGTGGAATGAAGACGCGGATGTGTTGTTAGCCGATGTGTTTAGCCTGATGACCGAGCACCAACTTGATTTTACCAACACCTTTGCGGCGCTCACCAATGACTTGCTGGCGCAGCCAAATACCCAGTTATCGATCCCCAGTGCCTTACATTCTTGGTGCCAACGCTGGCAACAACTCCGCGCTGAGCAAGACGTGGCAGTGCGGCTAATGGCGCAAGCAAACCCGATTTTGATCCCTCGCAATGCCATTGTAGAGCAGCATATTGCCCAGTTTGAGCAAACTGGACAAAGCGCGGAATTAGAATCCTGGCTCAGTGCGCTTGCTACGCCATATGACTATAAAAACTATCCCGAAGCTTGGCTTAAGGCCAGCACTCCAGAACATTATAAAACTTTTTGTGGAACCTAAATGGCAACACCGACACACCTGTCGTGGCAGGAAATCAAGCGTAATGTACTTGCGCATAAGCGACCTTTAGTTATTGCACACATCATTGCCTTATTTGCAGCGCTAGTCAGCGTACCTATTCCACTGATGATGCCGTTACTGGTCGATGAGGTGCTGCTCGACAAACCTGGCGCTGCAGTGGCATGGATGAACTCGATTTTGCCAGCACACTGGCATGGTCCGACGGCCTATATCGTGGTTATCTTGATTGCGGTGATCTGTATGCGCTTAGCGACATTGGTGTTAGGCGTGCTGCAATCACGACAATTTACCATCATAGGCAAGGACATTAGCTACCAAATACGTGAACGCTTACTGCATCACTTGCCGCGAGTGCAATTAAAAGAATATGAAACACAAGGCGCTGCCGCCATCAGTTCACGCTGCATTACTGATGTCGAAACCCTAGACAAGTTTATTAGCCAAACGCTATCGCGGTTTTTAATTGGTATTCTGACCATTATTGGCACCGCCGCTATTTTGCTTTGGATTGATTGGGTATTAGGGTTAGTCATTTTGCTGTTAAACCCCGCTGTTATTTATTTTTCTAGGCAATTTGGCAAACACGTCAAAGAGCTGAAAAAAGAAGAAAACGCCGCTTTTGAAGCGCTGCAAACCTCACTGGTGGAAACCCTAGATGCTATTTCTCAGTTGAAAGCGGTGCGCCGTGAAGGCAGTTACTTTGAACATGTAAAAACCACCGCGAAAGATCTTAAACACTTTGCGGTGCAGTCGCAGTGGAAAACCGATGCCGTCAATCGCTTGAGCTTTACCGTTTTCTTAGTGGGGTTTGAGTTTTTCCGCGCGGTGGCGATGTTTATGGTGGTGTTCTCGGATTTAACCGTAGGTCAGATCTTTGCGGTGTTTGGTTATTTATGGTTCATGATGGGCCCGGTGCAAGAAATATTGGGCATACAATACGCTTACTATGGCGCCACAGCGGCTTTGGGAAGACTCAATCAGGTGTTTGGTTTTGCCACTGAGTCACAATACCCAGCCAAGCAGCCAGTATTTCAGGCAGAGCAAGTTGATATTCGCTTTGAGCGGATTAACTTTGCCTATGTACCAGAGCAGCCGGTACTTAAAGACGTCTCTTTGCATGTGCCGGCAGGAAAAAAGGTGGCGCTGGTGGCGGTGTCCGGAGGCGGTAAATCGACCTTAGTACAATTGCTGCTGGGCTTATACGAGAAGCACAGTGGTGATATTTACATTAACGACACCGCAGTTGAGGAGATTGGTTATGATGCGGTGCGGGAAAATATCGTCACGGTATTACAGCAACCCATATTGTTTAATACCAGCGTCAGAGAGAATCTAGCCATGGGCCGGGCGGTGGATGATGCTGTGTTATGGCGCGCACTGGAGGTGGCGGAGCTGGCCGATACCATCGCGGCGCTTAGCGAGCAGCTTGATGCTCAAGTCGGGCGCAATGGCATTAAGCTATCGGGCGGGCAAAAGCAGCGTTTAGCCATTGCCAGAATGGTGGTCGCGGATCCCAAAGTGGTGGTGCTTGATGAGGCGACCTCGGCATTGGACATTGAAACTGAGGCGAAAATACATCGCAATCTCCATGACTTTTTAGAAAATCGCACCACCTTGATCATTGCTCATCGCCTGAGCGCGATTAAACAAGCCGATCTCATCTATGTGCTGGACGATGGTGAAGTGTCTCAATATGGCGAGCATCAGGAGTTATTACAGCAGCAAGGCTTGTATCAAATACTATTTGGTCATCAAAATTAATGGTTTTTTTATGATTTGCCTTTGTAACGTTAAGTAAAGATTAATAGACCAGCTAATATTATGGGTGCAAGGTAATCGGTTGGCGCATTTTCTGGTAAACTAGCTACCGTACTCAATGCGTCCACTAATAGAGATGGGAAGGAATGATGAAAATTAAAACTTTGAGCTTACTCGTTGCCATGGCAGCTGCTGCTAATGCAAACGCAAATACAACGGAGCCAACCGAAAGTGTTTACTTCGGTGTGTTTGGCGACTACTACAATGCCGATTGGAAAAATCACCGTGATATGGCGGGGTTAGATATTGAAGATTCTACCGGCTGGGGTGCTGAACTTGGTTACCGCTTCAATCAATATTGGAGTGGTCGTGTTGAGTATGCTGACATGGACTTTGATCTTGCTGGTATCAGCAACGGTTCTATGGATGCTGAGCGCTATGGTATTGATGGTCTTTACCACTTCGATGGTGGCCCATTCTATGGTTTAGTCGGTATCAAAAAGATGAACCTAGATATTGTTGATGATAATACCTTTGCCAATGTCGGTGCTGGTGTGCGTCATTACTTTACGGATCACCTTTTCGTTAATGCGGAAGCGGCGATTTATCAAGGTATGGAAGCAGGTTTCACTGACGTAGGTGGTAAAATTGGCTTGAACTACTCGTTCGGCAGTGCTGGTAAAGCTGAAACTGTCGCTCCGGCTCCTGCGCCTAGCGTTGCTGAAGCACCAAAAGACAGTGACAAAGACGGTGTAGTAGACAGCGAAGACCAATGCGCGAATACGCCAATGACCGATGCCGTCGATGCTTCAGGTTGTACGTTGTATGAAATGAAAGAAGACACGGTCAGCCTGTTGGTGCGTTTCCCACACGATGACGCGACTTTCTCACAACAATACGTTGATGACATCAATGCTGTGGCTAAATTCTTAAAAGATCACAGCGATGCGGATGTGGTAATTGAGGGTCATGCTTCAGCGGTCGGTGATGCCGATTATAACCAGAAGCTTTCTGAGCGTCGCGCTAAAAACGTAGCAGAAGAACTAGTGGAAATGGGTATTGATTCAATGCGTATTACGACCGTTGGCTACGGCGAAGAGCGTTTGAAAAACCCTGCCAATACTTTAGAAGCGCACGCCGAAAACCGTCGTGTTGAAGCCCATGTAACGGCGAAAGAAAAAGTAAAAGTAAAACGCTAAATAGTGTTTTAACTAAGCTCGCGGTTATATGCGAGCGGCTAAAAAGGCTCCTGCGGGAGCCTTTTTTGATCGCCGTGATGGCATCAGAGTAGAAATGATTCTCGTTTGACTATTATTCACCTAAATAGGCTTGTGTTAGTATGCTTATTCATTGTATTTATAGTGAGTATAAGGCGAGGTATCGCATGCAAGATTTTCATCTATACTCAAAGACCTTATAATTGTTGATTATAAATTATGGTCAAGGAAATGATTTTGTCGCTCGTCAAGCGAGAATGACAAGAGCGTTTGCTTGTCTGTCCACGTCACCAAGAGGGCAATATTGTGCTTCAAGAATATCGTAAACACGTAGAAGAGCGTGCCGCGCAAGGTATCGTGCCTAAGCCACTAGACGCGCAGCAAACCGCAGATCTAATTGAATTATTAAAAACACCACCGGCAGGCGAAGAAGAGTTCATCGTTGATCTATTTATCAACCGTGTACCGCCAGGTGTTGATGATGCCGCTTACGTTAAAGCAGGCTTCCTTGCAGCCATCACCAAAGGTGAAGCTGAATCTCCATTGATTTCTAAAGAGTACGCTGCTGAATTACTTGGCACTATGCTAGGTGGTTACAACATCGCGCCTATGGTTGACCTACTAGACGACGATGCGCTAGCACCAATCGCAGTGAAAGGCTTATCTCATACCCTACTTATGTTTGATGCTTTCTACGACGTAGAAGAAAAAGCGAAAGCGGGTAACAAGTACGCAAAAGAAATCATCGAGTCTTGGGCAAAAGCGGAGTGGTTCCTAGAAAAACCAGCGGTTGCTGAGAAAATTTCTGTGACCGTATTTAAGGTAACTGGTGAGACTAACACCGATGACCTATCTCCAGCACCAGATGCTTGGTCACGTCCTGATATCCCACTGCACGCACTCGCTATGTTGAAAAACGAGCGTGACGGCATTAACCCTGATAAACCAGGCGAAGTAGGCCCAATTGCGCAACTTGAAGAACTAAACACTAAAGGTCTTCCGCTGGCATACGTGGGTGACGTTGTAGGTACGGGTTCTTCTCGTAAATCAGCGACTAACTCTGTGCTTTGGTTCATGGGTCAAGATATCCCACACGTTCCAAATAAGCGCGTTGGCGGTGTTTGTCTAGGCGGCAAGATTGCTCCAATCTTCTTCAATACCATGGAAGATTCTGGTGCCTTACCTATCGAGCTAAATGTTGATGACCTAAACATGGGTGACCAAATTGACATTTACCCATACGAAGGTGTGGTTAAGCGTCACGGCACAGATGAAGTGATTTCAACATTCTCACTAAAATCGGATGTTATCCTAGACGAAGTTCGTGCTGGTGGCCGTATTCCACTGATCATCGGTCGTGGTCTAACTGACAAAGCACGTGAATCACTAGGCATGGAAAAAGAAGACATTTTCCGTAAGCCTAAGCTGATCAAAGATTCTGGTAAAGGCTTCACTTTAGCTCAGAAGATGGTTGGTAAAGCATGTAACATGGACGGCGTTCGTCCTGGTCAATACTGTGAGCCAACGATGACGACTGTGGGTTCTCAGGATACCACCGGTCCAATGACTCGTGATGAGCTGAAAGACCTTGCATGTCTTGGTTTCTCTGCTGACCTAACTATGCAGTCATTCTGTCACACTTCAGCTTATCCTAAGCCAGTAGATGTGAATACTCACCACACATTACCAGATTTCATCATGAACCGTGGCGGTGTATCACTGCGTCCAGGTGACGGTGTTATCCACTCATGGCTAAACCGTATGCTACTTCCTGATACGGTTGGTACCGGCGGTGACTCGCATACGCGTTTCCCATTAGGTATTTCATTCCCAGCGGGTTCTGGTGCGGTAGCATTCGCAGCGGCAACAGGCGTTATGCCACTGGATATGCCGGAATCAATTTTGGTTCGCTTTAAAGGTGAAATGCAACCGGGTATCACATTACGTGACCTAGTACATGCGATCCCTTACTACGCAATCCAGCAAGGTCTATTAACGGTTGAGAAGAAAGGTAAGATCAACGAATTCTCTGGTCGTATCCTTGAAATCGAAGGTGTTGAGCACCTAACTGTTGAGCAAGCGTTCGAGCTATCGGATGCATCTGCAGAGCGTAGTGCTGCTGGTTGTACAGTTAAGCTTTCACAAGAGTCTATCGAAGAGTACCTAAACTCTAACATCGTGATGTTGAAGTGGATGATCTCTGAAGGCTACGGTGATGTACGTACTATTGAGCGTCGTATTACTAAGATGGAAGAGTGGTTAGCAAACCCTGAACTAATGATGGCAGATGCTGACGCAGAATACGCGCACACCATTGAGATTGACCTTGCTGAAATCAAAGAGCCAATTCTTTGTGCACCAAATGACCCTGATGACGCGCGTTTACTATCTGACGTGACAGGCGAGAAAATCGATGAAGTATTCATCGGTTCTTGTATGACTAACATTGGTCACTTCCGTGCCGCAGGTAAACTACTGGATAACTATGGCGGTCGCTTACCGACGCAGCTATGGGTAGCACCACCAACTAAGATGGACCGTGATCAGTTAACTGATGAAGGTTACTATGGCATTTACGGCCGTGTTGGTGCGCGTATCGAAACTCCTGGATGTTCACTTTGTATGGGTAACCAAGCACGTGTTGCAGACAAGGCAACTGTGGTATCGACCTCTACACGTAACTTCCCGAACCGTTTAGGTACCGGTGCGAACGTATTCTTGGCTTCTGCTGAGCTTGCTGCAGTAGCGGCGATTATGGGTAAATTACCGACGCCAGCTGAATACCATGAGTACGCTGAGAAGATCAACGCAACGGCAGCAGATACCTACCGTTACTTGAACTTCCACAAAATGCCTCAGTACACGCAAAAGGCAGACACGGTAATTATCCAACAAGCGGTTTAATTACGTAACAATAGAAAAAAGCCAGCATATGCTGGCTTTTTTTATGCACATAAAACAGTCAACTTAAATGGTGTTGTCATTGTTTATTTTAAAAGTGGATAAATAAACTTCCAAGCTGATTATATGTGGATTTTTATTGCATTTAAGGTGATAAATACTTGGTTTTTTAAACAGTAATTTTTTCTAGTTTTATTAGAATTGTCGCCAAATTCTCATCAATAGGCGAGAGGATCATGACTACAGTAAACAACCAGAATTTATTGCAACTTCGTTTTATCGGCCAGTCTCACATTGACGCGGTAAAACCTTTCTTTAATCAACTTCCTGATAATCCTTATGCGGATGGCGCGTTCAGAAAACGTCGCTACTCAGTGATCAAATTTGTTGATGGTGAAGTTTCACTGCAACCAACCAAGGCCTTTGTTCAAGACGACTCGATTAATACCTTCCAAGGCAACGTTGAGCGTGTTTATGAAAACCTTGAAACAGAAATGCTAAATACTGCTGGCTTTAAGCACTTACTTACCGAATTTAAAGCCATGACAGGGATCGCTGATGACACCAACATCGAAGTGCACCAGTTCCGTATGCTGGCCATTGAAAGCGATACTCCTCCAGCACCTGAAGGCGTTCACCAAGATGGTTTTGACCACGTTTGCGTATGTGGTGTTTCTCACGAAAATATCGCGGGCGGTGAGCTGCTAGTGTATGAACACCAAGAAGCCGAACCTTGCTTTAAAATGGAAATTAAAGACGGTTTATTTGCGCTAGTGAACGACCGTGAAGTGTGGCACAACGCCACGCCAATGAATAAGCTAGATGGCAATCAAGAAGGCTACCTAGATTGCTTCGTATTTACAGCCTAAGAGGGTAGTATGGACTTAAACCAAGTGCGTCGTCAGTTTCCTGCCTTAATGCAAAGTGTTAATGGCAGTGAGCCTATTTTTCTCGATGGTCCAGGTGGCTCGCAAGTGCCACAATCAGTACTCAGCGCTATGTCAGCGTATTTGGGGTATTTTAACTCGAACTTAGGCGGTGCGTTTTTCTCTAGTGATAAAACCGTGAGCTTAATGCATGAGGCAAGACAAGCGGTTGCCGACTTACTCAATGCCCCAAGTGCCGAGCAAATCGTTTTTGGTGCCAACATGACCAGCTTAACTTTTAGCTTTAGTCGGGCACTGTCTCGTGATTGGCAAGCCAATGATGAAATCATTGTGACCAATGCCGATCACTTCTCCAATGTCTCGTCTTGGCGTCAAGCGGCTGAAGACAAAGGCGCAACAGTACATGCAGTCAAAATCAACGAGAGCGATTGTACCTTAGACTTAGAGCATTTTGAGTCGTTATTGAATGCCAACACCAAGTTGGTTGCGGTAACGTACGCTTCTAATACCACAGGTTCAATCAACGACATTAAACGTATTGTTGAACGTGCGCACCAAGTTGGTGCATTAGTCTATGTCGATGCTGTCCACTATGCGCCTCATGAGCTTATCGACGTACAAGCGTTGAACTGCGACTTTTTAGCCTGTTCAGCCTACAAGTTTTTTGGCCCTCATGTCGGGATTGTGTATGGTAAACGCGAGCACCTAGAAGGGTTTACTCCTTACAAGGTTGAGCCTGCGAAAGATATTATTCCTGGCCGCTGGGAAACCGGTACGCAAAGCTTTGAAGGCTTGGCTGGTGTGGTTGCTGCAATCGACTATATTGCTTCACTGAGTGGCATGACGGCAGATACACCGCGTCGTGAGAAACTGGTGGAAGCGTTTGCGCGTTCTAAAGCCCATGAAATGCAGTTAAGTAAACACTTCTTGACGCGTTTAGCTGAGTTTAAACAAATTCGTTTATTCGGTATCGACTCACTAGACAGACTCGAACAACGAACACCGACTTTCGCGCTGACATTTGATGGCATCGAACCGCGCAAAGTGTCGGAGTTTTTAGGTGCGAAGCACATGTGTGTTTGGGATGGTAACTTCTACGCTCAAGGGTTATGTGAACAACTGGGCGTGATGGATAAAGGCGGTGTGGTACGCATTGGTTGCATGCACTACAACACCATCGAAGAGCTTGATAGGCTTTTTGCAGCGTTTACTGAATTACTCAGTTAAGTTGTACACGCCCAAATTTGACCTGATAGTTACCCATTTTTCAAGCGGTGACTGTCAGCTTTGATTTGGGCTAATCTCTTTGCTACCAATTCAGATGAATAAGGAAGTTGAATGCTTTTTGTTAAAATAGTGGCTGTTTTTTTATTGCCAATCTTTCAGCTTTGGGGCTTTTTTCTAGATAATGGAATCCAGATATTTAGTTCTTTAGAACCGCACTTACATGATTTCTATCCATTTATCATGCTTCTCTCTTTGCTACTTTTTTTGTTCGCTAGCTATAACGAGAAGTCTGACAGTAATTACATTGAAAGTACTGCAGGCAAGATAATTTCTTGGATTGGCTTATTTTATATTGTTATGAGTATAATTGCTTACATCCTAATTAAACTCTTACTAAGCGCATGATCGTTCGCACTGGCTAAAAAGTTAACTATGTGCTTCAACAAACTCATTAAGCTTGGCAATACGTAAGCTCATTCCCTCAATTAACTTATCTTTAATTTTCTCACGAATGACATTGGGCAATCTGGTTAAGGCATCTGGGGTGATGGCCAGAATAATGCTGTCCTTGACTGCGCGTGCACTGGTGCTGCGTTCACGATTGCTAATAAAGGCCCCTTCACCCAAAAACTCTCCTGGACCTACGCGGCCGAGATCGTGATCGTTATCCTGCTTAAAAATTAAAAACTCGCCACTGAGGACAATATATAAACGATTGTCTTTTTCAAAGCGCTTGAAGGCGTGCCGATCTTTTTGTACTAGATATAAATGACTAAAAGATTCCAGCAATACTTGTCGTTCTGACAGCGTAAAATCATGAAAAAACGAGAGTCGATTTATGATCTCTAACTGTTTAAACAAGGGGACACTTTCTAATAACTTCATAAACGCTTTGGGTCGATTAATCTTAATCCTGAATATTGCGTTCTTTTAGCTTGCGCGTCAATGTATTGCGACCCCAACCAATTTTTAATGCTGCGTCTTGTTTATGGCCATGACAAGCTGACAGTGCCGATTGTATTAAGCGGGTTTCAAGTTGTGCTTGAACATCGGGCCAAATATGATCTTTGCCTTGGCGTAACTCAGTGTCTAACCAAGACTGAAAAGCATCTAACCAGTCGCCTTGAATCGCATGACTTGCAGGCTCGGGCTTATCCAATTCTTCAGGAAGGTCAGCGGGTGTCACCAGCTCGCCGGGTGCCATGACAGTAAGCCAACGGCAGGTGTTTTCCAGTTGCCTAACATTACCAGGCCAGTGATAGGCCTGCATTTTTTGCAGCGCATGTTTGGAAATGATTTTTGGTTCTGCTTTAAGCTCTTTGGCACTTTTGGCTAAAAAGTGATCGCTCAGGGCGGCAATGTCTTCCGGTCGCTCTCGTAATGCAGGCAGTTTCAAGCGCACCACATTGAGGCGGTGGAACAAGTCTTCGCGAAATTTCCCTTGCTTAACTAGGGTTTCAAGATCTTGGTGGGTAGCAGCAACAATGCGAACATCCACTTTAACGCTGTGATGGCCACCAACACGATAAAATTCGCCATCGGCTAATACCCGTAATAGCCGAGTTTGCACATCTAAGGGCATATCACCAATTTCATCTAAAAACAGCGTGCCACCATCTGCTTGCTCGAAACGGCCGCGGCGCATGCTGTCGGCCCCAGTGAAAGCCCCTTTCTCGTGGCCAAACAGTTCTGACTCGACTAAATCTTTAGGAATGGCCGCCATATTGAGCGCTACAAAAGCGCCTTCTTTGCGTGGGCTATGGTTATGCAGAGCACCGGCAACCAGCTCTTTACCGGTGCCCGATTCGCCGTTGATTAATACACTCATACTGGATGCTGACAGCTTACCGATAGCACGGAATACTTCCTGCATGGCTGGGGCTTCACCAATAATATCTGGGCTGCTGGCTTTGCTGCTTTGACGCTTTTGCTTTTTGCTTTGTTGTCCTGCGCGAAAGGCTCGCTGTACCAAGGAAACGGCTTCTTCCAGATCAAAGGGTTTGGCCAAGTATTCAAAGGCGCCTTTTTTAAACGCATTAACTGCAGAGTCAAGATCAGAGTGTGCCGTCATGATGATCACTGGCAAATTAGGGTAGTGCGAGGCCAACTTTTCGAGCAGTGCCATGCCGTCAATGCCTGGCATGCGAACATCAGAGATCAACACGGAAGGTTGCTCATATTCCAGTGCGGTTAACACATCTTGGCCATTAGCAAAGCTTTCGGTGACAAATTCTGCGCGCTTTAAGGCTTTTTCTAGAACAAATCGAATCGAAGCATCATCATCGACTAACCAAACTGATTTCATTGCACGTTTCCTGTTTCAGTGTTGTCAAAAGGCAGGTAAATATTAAACTCGGTATGCCCTGGCCAACTATCGAACTCAATAAAGCCCTGATGTTGTTCAATCAGAGTTTGCGCGATAGAAAGGCCTAATCCAGAGCCGCCCTCCTTATTGGTGATCATCGGGAAGAATAAGGTTTCTTTTAGTTCTTCAGCAATGCCCGGACCATTATCACTGATGCGGATCAGTAACGCTTTTTTCAGTAGCCGCTCGGCATGGTGTAAGCGATGTTTGACCCGAGTGGTGATGGTGATGGTGCCATCGTGTTGCAGCGCTTGCTGAGCATTGCGGATAATATTTAACAACACCTGCTGTATTTTCGCCTGATCGATTACGATGGGCGGAATACTGGGATCGTAGTCTTTAATTAACGCTATCTCAGCGTCACGCTCCAAGGTGGTCAGTTTAATGACCGACTCCAATGCTTGGTGAATATTACAGGGTTCTTTTTGTGGTAGCTGATTCGGCCCTAGTAACCTGTCCACCAACTCACGCAATCTATCCGCTTGTTCAATGATCAAGGCTGCGCATTCTTCCCGCTCTTGTTGATCGGTTTCATACTGCAATAATTGCGCCGCTCCGCGTATTCCTCCGAGGGGATTTTTGACTTCATGTGCTAAGCCGCGAATTAAATTTCGTGATGCTTGAAATTGGTGCATTTGGTTGGATGCTTGGTCATAGCGTAGAGCGTCATCCACACGGCGGCATTCCAGTAAAATATAGGCAGCACCAGATAACATTAAACGCCTGGCATGCAGCCCTAAAGTGGCCACTCGATTATCGACAAACACCACGTCTACTCTGTGTTGCTGGCAATCGACGCCATCTTGTAAGACATACTTTGCCAGTCGTTCTAAATCAAACTGATGATGATTAAAAACACTGTCCATGGCCATACCACATAGGCGTTTAGTGCTTAAACCAAGCAGTTCACTGCTGCTGTAATTGGCAAAGCGAATCGTCATGCTGTCGTCCAGCACTAATATGGCCGTTGCCAGGGACTGCCATATTTTATCTAGTTCATTGAGGTTGTTTTGATCCATTTAAGGTCACCGTGCACCAATGTGGTGCAATGAGCATAGCATATTAAACGCAGGATGCGATATGCCAGGCACTTTAATAGCAAAACATTAACCATTAATAAATCGTGCCAACTTGGGGGGAAAGTAACGTTAGTTGTTAATGCTGTTGCGATGTAGGAAAAACGTCACTGGTTCGCTTTGTGCTACCAATTGGCCCTTATTGTTAAAGGCTTTTAACACCAAAGAGTGTTCACCACGGTATAGGTTTCGCAAGGCAAATTGCGTAGTGGTTTGTTTTGGCCCTGTGGCTTTACCATTAACAAATAATTGTACGCTCAAGCCTTGGCTAAAGCGTGGCTCTATCCTGCCTGCAACATGAACGCTGCCGCTATTATCACGAATGGTTTGTTCGTGTTCAGGAGTGGTAATAGTGGCTTGATATTGAATTGGATCGGCTTTGACCTTAGGGGTTAATACTTGCGTGTCTACGCTTGGCATGGTTAGCGTATTGCGGTTGAGGTTCACTTCTTGAGCGCCTTTTTGGGCGATATCGGAATACACCCAATTACCGTTTTTATCCTTCCAACGGTAAACCTTTGGCTCTGCATCGGCGTAACTTGGCCAGCAAATGATTGTGCAAAGCGCACTAAAAACCAAGATGTGATACCACTGACGCACGCGCTTTCTCCCGAAAAAGTGAATACTCATACTTTAGTATATCAAATCAAAAATAGCGAGTTTAATCACGGGCAAAGAGTTCAATGTATTTAGCTAGGTTGTTGGTTATATTAAACAAAAAAGCCCGCAACAGCGGGCTTGAGAACACATATGATTAAGAGTGCCAGAAACACATAACGAGTTCAGGCTCTACATGTGCGGTAAATAGTACCGCACAAAGTAGTGGGTATTACTCAGCGCTTATACGCTGTAGTACATTTCGAACTCAACAGGGTGAGTTGTCATGTTAAGTTTTTCCACTTCCTGAGACTTAAGTGCAATATATGCATCAATTAGGTCGTCAGTGAATACATCGCCTTGCGTTAAGAACTCGCGATCGGCGTCCAGTGATGCCAATGCTTCGTCAAGCGACGCTGCCACGGTTGGGATTTCAGCGGCTTCTTCTGCTGGTAGGTCGTATAGATCCTTATCCATAGCATCGCCAGGGTGAATTTTGTTTTTGATACCGTCCAGGCCTGCCATTAGCATTGCTGAGAACGCTAGGTAAGGGTTTGCTGTTGGGTCAGGGAAACGAACTTCGATACGGCGCGCCTTTTCCGATGGTACCACTGGAATACGGATTGATGCTGAGCGGTTACGAGCAGAGTATGCCAACATAACGGGTGCTTCAAAGCCAGGTACCAAACGCTTGTAAGAGTTAGTTGAAGCATTAGCAAAAGCATTGATTGCTTTAGCGTGCTTAATAATACCACCGATGTAGTACAGTGCTTCTTCAGAAAGACCGCCGTACTTGTCGCCAGCAAAGATATTTTTGCCATCTTTACCTAGTGATTGGTGACAGTGCATGCCTGAGCCGTTATCGCCAACAACTGGTTTTGGCATGAACGTAGCCGTTTTGCCGTACAGGTGCGCCATGTTATGGATAACGTACTTCATCTCTTGGATTTCGTCCGCTTTTAACACCATAGTATTGAAGCGTGTGGCAATTTCGTTCTGGCCAGCAGTAGCTACTTCGTGGTGGTGTGCTTCAACAACTTGACCCATTTCTTCCAGCACTAGGCAGGTTGCACTGCGCCAGTCTTGCGATGAGTCAACTGGAGCAACTGGGAAGTAACCGCCTTTAACACCTGGACGGTGACCGGTGTTGCCGCCTTCATAATCTTTGTCTGAGTTCCAGCAAGCTTCCTCTGAATCGATGCTGTACATCGAACCTGACATGTCTGTTTTATATTTTACGTCATCAAATAGGAAGAATTCTGGCTCTGGGCCGAATAGTACGGTGTCTGCAATACCTGTTGAGCGCATGTACTGTTCAGCGCGCTTTGCTACTGAACGAGGATCACGTTCGTAGCCTTGGTGAGTGCTAGGCTCAACCACGTCACAACGAACAATAAGAGTGGTTTCTTCTGCGAATGGGTCTAGTTTTGCACTTTCTGCATCTGGCATAAGCACCATGTCTGACTCATTAATGCCTTTCCAACCAGAAATCGATGAGCCATCAAACATTTTACCGTCTTCGAAGAAGTCTTCATCGGCTTGGTGATGAGGGATTGATACGTGTTGTTCTTTGCCTTTTGTATCTGTGAAACGTAAGTCGACAAATTTAACTTCGTTTTCTTTAATAAAATCTAAAACCGACTGTGACATGTGTCCTCCGACTCGTTGGGTTATTTTTTTGCTGCAATGTACTGCAATTGCTCACTATTAAGCGCAATTCATGCCAATTTTATAAGTGCATGAATTTACTTGTTTTTAATATTGTTACTAAGCTTAAAACGAAAGTTTTGCACTATATTGGTGCGTATTTGTTTCATTGTGGTGCGTAAAATTGGTGCAATGCCTTTCCTTGTCCATGATGTTGCTTTATCAGCAAAAATGCTTTGATTTAAATCTATACGACGAACGAAGGTTTATCAAAGTGAGTGACTACTTTTTACCACGCTATAGTGTAAAAGTTATTTTCCCGCTATTTTTATGGCTAACTTGCTGAGTGGGTAGGATAAAATGATGACTTCGGCCTAGAACAGGGAAAAATTCTTTGGATAAACTTTCATCTGTCACATTAATAGGGGATAATACGCGACCTTTAATTCTCAATCGGTATCCTCAACGCGCAATTTTGCGCGGATCGGCTAGGATCACTGAGGACCAACTTCACTGAGTAATAATATGAGCATCGAAAAGTTAAGAAATATTGCGATCATCGCGCACGTCGACCACGGTAAAACAACGCTAGTAGATAAGCTACTTGAACAGTCAGGTACTCTACAGCAGCGCGGTGGTAACGAAGAGCGAGTGATGGACTCCAACGATCTAGAAAAAGAGCGTGGTATTACCATCCTGGCTAAAAACACGGCTATCACTTGGAATGACTACCGTATCAACATCGTGGATACTCCAGGACACGCCGACTTCGGTGGTGAGGTAGAACGTGTACTTTCGATGGCTGACTCAGTATTACTGCTTGTGGATGCCCAAGAAGGCCCTATGCCACAAACGCGCTTTGTAACGCAAAAAGCATTCGCGCAAGGCCTTAAGCCAATCGTGGTAATTAACAAGATTGATAAGCCAGGTGCACGCCCTGACTGGGTAATGGATCAGGTATTCGACTTGTTTGATAACCTTGGCGCCACAGACGAACAGTTAGACTTTAAAGTGATTTACGCATCGGCTATTAACGGCTGGGCAACGCTTGATTTAGATGACGCTTCAGACAACATGGAGCCTATGTTCCAAGCAATCGTTGATGATGTTGAGGCACCTAATGCTGATCCATCAGGCCCATTCCAAATGCAAATCACCCAGCTAGACTACAACTCATACGTTGGCGTTATTGGCGTAGGTCGCGTAAAGCGCGGCTCTGTAAAGCCAAACCAACAAGTGACGGTTGTAGGTGCTGATGGCACTACACGTAATGGTAAAGTAGGCCAAGTACTTGGTTACATGGGCCTTGATCGTAATGAAGTGGACGAAGCCGGTGCTGGCGACATTATCGCGATTACAGGTCTTGGTGAGCTTAAGATCTCAGATACAATCTGTTGCCCTAACAACGTTGAAGCGCTTCCAGCTCTTTCTGTTGATGAGCCAACGGTAACCATGACTTTCTCGGTTAACACGTCACCGTTCTCAGGCCAAGAAGGTAAATACGTTACATCACGTAATATCCTAGAGCGCCTAGAAGATGAGCTTGTCCACAACGTCGCGCTCCGTGTTGAAGAAACTGATAACCCAGACAGTTTCCGTGTTTCTGGTCGTGGTGAGCTTCACTTAGGTATTTTGATCGAAAACATGCGTCGTGAAGGCTATGAGTTAGCGGTTTCGCGTCCAGAAGTAATCCTACGCGAAGTGGACGGTCAAATTGAAGAACCATACGAGACCGTTACTATTGACTGTGAAGAAGAGCACCAAGGTTCTATTATGGAGCAACTAGGTCACCGTAAAGCGGAAATGACCGACATGTCTCCTGACGGTAAAGGCCGTATTCGTATGGACTTCATGATGCCGGCACGTGGTTTAATTGGTTTCCAAACTGAGTTTATGACACTGACTTCAGGCTCTGGCTTGATGTACCACACGTTCTCACACTACGGACCGCATAAAGGTGGCAACATTGGTCAGCGTAAAAACGGTGTATTGATTGCAAATGCTCAGGGTAAAGCACTGACCAACGCACTATTTAACCTGCAAGAACGTGGACGCTTATTTATTGGTCACGGTGTTGAGGTGTATGAAGGCATGGTTATCGGTATTCATAGCCGTGATAACGACCTGACAGTAAACGCCCTAAAAGGTAAGCAATTAACCAACGTTCGTGCCTCAGGTACGGATGAAGCGCAAAGCTTAGTGCCGCCAGTAAAGATGTCACTAGAGCAAGCACTTGAGTTTATCGATGACGACGAGCTTGTCGAAGTAACACCGGAAAATATCCGTATTCGTAAAAAGCTACTGACAGAAAGCGAGCGTAAGCGCGCTAGCCGTCAAGCTAAGTAAGCTAGATTAACATCGAAAAACGCCGCAATTGCGGCGTTTTTTTATGGCAAAATGACGGGGTCTAAAAAAGACCGTACTCCGCGGTTTCTTCGGGCTCGTAATTTTGTAGGTGCTCGGGGCGGAAAATCGCGCTTGGGTCTATCAGCAAACTGTGCTTTTCACCTAATTTGACTAGGCCTTTCATGAGCTTTTTAGTTTGCGGATCCACTTCAAAGCCAATGCTAGTGAGCTCGTGCAAAGGCTTTATATCGCTCTCTTCGCAGTGCACATTATCCTCTACCTTATCCACTAGTAAGCCAATATATGGGCTTTGTCCATCTTGCGTTGTAAACACAATAATGGGTTTGTGATCGAGCATAATTTGTTCGCGGGTCGACTCAAATAGACGCATGAGCTTATAAAAAGTGGTGCTGCGTTCTTTTTCTAGTTGTTCAATGGCGGCTTGCTTGTTGCCTTTAGCTGACATGGTCAGCAGTTTATCAGCCATGGCATGGAGTTTATTATGCGGCTCTTCAAAACGATGTAGCAGTGCTTTTAAGTCTTCGTTGTCGGTTTTAAAGCTATAATACCATTGCCCAAATGCGCATTGAGTTGGATCTTTTGCTTTATTAAAAGGGGTATCATTGACAATACTTTGTTCCAACGCCGCAAGCCAGTCGCGATGATCTTGTTCGCGCTCTTGTAGCATAGTAACCAGTGCCTGATTGGTTTCGTAAGAAGAGCACTTGTTGAGAATGATCCCCAAGTCAAAAATGGGCGTTGGCACCCCCATGTAGTCTTTTACTCCTAAGAAGCTGGGGTTGTCATTGGGTAAGTCAGTGAGATTGTCGTCGTAGCGCTCGGTTAGAAGAATATCGAGGATTTGCAGTGATATTGTTTTTTTCCCAACGCAAAAGTTTATTAAATCCATCTTTGCCTCGCTTGCCAAAATTATTCTCTAAGCATAGAACATTATTAGAAAAAGGAGCGATAAACCGGTAATTTCTTTTGCCCTGGAGCGAGCATAAATACCTCGCGTATGATTTTATTGGTTACCAGTGTTTGTTCCAGCGCATTGAGTAAACAAGGGGCCTGAATAGGGCTATCACATGCCTGAACCGCTAAGGTTAACATCTGAGCATTAAGGAAGCCCTCGAACGTTTGCTCATTGACCAACATATTGGCTTGGCTGGCTTGTTGACGAAACTGCTTACAAAGGCTTGCTTGACACGACTCTGGATCTGGAACTACCTCAGTGACCAGTACATCTACGGCACCATTGAGCCTGGCGTAGAGCTCATTCGACGCGGCAAAAGAAACCGTAGCAAAATAAGGGTGGAAGTTATCTTGTTGAGCTTGGTTAATAAATTTAGCTAACGGTTCGTATGTTCCCACCATGGCAATGGCATCGACCCCTTGCTCTTTAGCTTTACTTAGTGCTTGCGCGATATCTCCGGTATTGCGCCGAAAGCGAGTGATCACCACAGGTGTCTGCCCTCTGCGCTTAAGCGCTCTGGTTAAGCTTTGCTCGACCGTGAGGCCAAACTCATCCGCTTGAATAAGAAAACCAATTCGTTTCAGTCGTTGCTCATCCATCAGATAGCGAATGATTTCCTGCGCCTCGAGATCATAGCTGGCCCGTAAGTTAAATACCGAGAATGTCTTAGGCTGTTGTAAAAAGTCAGCGCCAGTGTAGGGCATCAGTAAGGGCACTTTTGAGTGCTCTAGTATTGCTTTAATGGCAAAAGATGTGGGGGTGCCCATAACCCCAAATAAAGCATCAACTTGATGCTGATAGATTAGAGTGCGGGCATTGATAACGGTTTTACTCGGCTCATAACCATCATCAAGGGTGATGAGTTCAACCGCTATTTGCTCTGGACTTTTGGTTTTATTGTAATGATTAAAATGCAGTTCAGCCCCAGCTTTGAGCTGACGTCCTATTTCCTGAGCTGGACCGGAAAGTGCCGTTGACATACCAAGCTTTATTGTACCTTCTGCCGCCGCGAGGCAAGACAGCCCTACAGCAAAAACAAGCAGACTAACTTTTATCAACCGTGTGCGCATACACTTCCCTAAGTGCTTCTCTCAGCGCTTTTATTAACGCTTTCTTACCTGTTAAGCCCAGCTCTGTGATCACGTGCTGAGATGATTGTTGCTGTAATACTAGTCGAATAATCAGAGCTTTGGAAATAAGGCTTAGGAATTTAATCACTTGCGGTGTAGACAAAAGCTGCTGCCACAGCACAGGTGCGATTTGTTGCTCATTGCTTTGCTGGTTATCGACTAAATAGTAAAGCAAAGTTTGCTGCTCTAACGTCGTTTCGCTACAAGGGAAAGAACACAGCATGGCTGCTACCACATCACTATCAAGGTGTTTATATTGGCCCTGTAGTTGATAATAAAAGCTTGCTTTAAACTGTGTTCTGATGGCCGACATTGGCTGAGGCTCATGCAGTACTATCATGGCATACTCACCGCTGGCCTTGTCCTTTTTATAGCCCAGTTTTACCGGGGTAAAGCCAGCCTTTTGCCAAAAATTAACCAGGGCAGTGGTACAGCCAAAGCTGCTACCTATGTAGGCGCTTTCTGTGGCTAATTGCTGCTGAAGGTATTTGAGCAATGCCGTACCGATACCACGCCCTTGGCATTCCGGCTGTACTGCAATTCTCACTATGCGGGCACCACGTTGTTGTACAAAGCGTATATCGCCACTACTGGTTGCTAGTTGCTGGGCCATAAGGTGACCGGCGGGGCGTCGCTGCCCTGTCATAATACTTTGGCAAAGAGTCTCAGACAGACCACCTTCAATAATTACCAAGCTGACCGCCACTAAGTGTTGCTGATTAAATGCAGCGTAAAGGCGCAAATCTGGTGCGTCTAATAGCTGGCGTAAGTCGTCGACACTGGTCTGATAATGTGCCAACACCAACAGTGAAAAAACCTGTTGTAACAGGGCTTCATTAGTGGCTAATTGCGCCTGTGACAGAACCTGATAACTGAGGTCACCTTGGCAACACACTGGGGTTGTTTTGCATTCTAAAGCGAACAGCTTGGTGATGTGTTGCTCCAAAGGATCGTTATGGTTATAGCGGATGGGCAGATGCAAATTATATTCTGCAAAATGGGGAAACTGAGCGGCTAAAAACCGTTTAAACCGCAATGTGTAGCCACGGCCGTTGCCCTCGTATCCGATCAGAGTGCTGGCAAAAACACAGCGATGGCCTAACTGGCTAATGGCCATCAATGTTGGTACTGGCAGCGCTGCCGCCTCATCAACCAGTATAATACAGTTAGGGTCAAGGTTATGGTGTTGCTGCAGTAACACATCGGGTGGCATATAACTTAGGTTAGCAAGTTGCTTTTGTTGCACCGCATAGGGAATACCAAGCTCCTGTGCCAGCATGCTAAAGCAGCTTTTGAGGGCGTGAAAGTGACGACTACATAGAATAAATGACTGTTGTGGTAGTTGGGCTGCTAATAGCCCTAATAAGGCACTTTTGCCACGGCCGCGGTCAGCACTTAAGAGGATGGGGGCAGTGTTGGTGCTTAGGCGCTGTTGTATTTCCTTTAGTACTTGCTGCTGTGCGGCGATACCACATTGACTTGGGGGAGCGCTGTAGTGGTTGGGTAAGTGCCAGCCATGTTGCTGGCTTAGCTGCCATGGGGGCTGTTGTTGCCACAAAGTTTGCCAGCGGCGCAAAAAGTGACTCTGTGTCAGCTGTTGCTCAGCCGAACACCAGCGGGTAATGGCCGGGTCGAGCCAGTGGCTTAAGCTTTCGAGTTCGGGCAAGAGTAACACCAGCATACCGCCAGCTTTAACTGTGCCAGAGGCTGCTGCCAGCTTATTTGGGTGAATACCGCTAAAACCATCATAAATGACTAAGCTGAACTCTTGGCCGAGAATTTGGTGAAGATGCTCTGGCCACTGGGCTTGATTAAAAGAGGCGGTGGTGCTGAGGGTTAAAGTGTCAGCAAAGGAGGCAAATAAGTCTGAGCTTTGTTGATAACACCAAGCTTGTTCGCCGCAGATTAGCAACAGTTGCCGATGACGAGCATCGGCAAGTTGCTGCATTAGCTGCTCGAGGTTAGATGGACTGCAATCTGGCATAGGCCGTTACTAGCCACTTAGTGCCGACATCATCAAAGTTAACCTGAATACGCGATTGCGCGCCACTGCCTTCATAGTTAAGCACGGTGCCGGCACCAAACTTGGCATGGAGGACGCGTTGACCCAGGTTAAAACCGCTGTCTTCAAACGCAGCATGACTAATGGATGGGCTGAAGCGGCCATTATTAGCAGGGCGTGAAACTTGCGTTTTGATTCTGATCTCTTCCATGCAGTCTTCAGGAATTTCTCGTAAAAAGCGCGATGGGCTATGGTGCTTTTCTTGGCCATAAAGACGGCGGCTTTCGGCGTGACTGATGTACAGTTTGTCCATGGCGCGCGTCATACCCACGTAGCAAAGTCGGCGCTCTTCTTCTAAGCGACCAGATTCTTCATTACTCTGCTGAGATGGAAACATGCCTTCTTCTACGCCCACCATAAACACTAATGGGAACTCTAATCCTTTGGCCGAGTGCAGGGTCATCATTTGTACCGCATCTTCATGCTCATCAGCTTGACCTTCTCCGGCTTCCAGCGAGGTGTAGGCTAAGAATCCTTGCAGTGGAGAAGTAAAGTCCTCATCGACGGGCAGCTCGTACTGACCACAGGCACTGATCAACTCTTCCAAGTTTTCTACTCTGGCGCGGCCTTTTTCACCCTTTTCCGCTTGATACATCGCCATCAACCCGGACAGCTCAATGGTTTTTTGTGCTTGCTCAGCAAGTTCCAGCTCGGCTATGGTATCGTCTAAGTGTTCAATTAATTCAATAAATTTGCTGACTGCGGTAGCGGCACGACCGGCTAAATGCTTTTGCGCCACCACGGCCTTAGCAGCGTCCCATAAAGGAATGGACTCATTGCGGGCGCAGTCGCGAATATGGCTAAGGGTTTTATCGCCAATGCCACGGGTTGGGGTGTTGATCACTCGCTCAAACGCGGCATCATCATTGCGGTTGCTAACGATACGCAGATAGCTCAGGGCATCTTTTATTTCTTGGCGTTCGAAGAAACGCATGCCGCCATAAATGCGATATTTTAGCCCTTCTTGCAGTAGGGCTTCTTCTAACACCCGAGACTGAGCATTATTGCGGTATAACACTGCGCTATCGCTCAGAGCATTGCCAGCTTGCAGCCATGACTTAATTTTACCCACCACAAACCGCGCTTCATCGAGTTCGTTAAAGGCGGCATAAATCGAGATCGGCTCGCCTTCGGTCCCCTCGGTCCATAAGCTTTTGCCCATGCGTTCCGCGTTGTTTTCTATTAGGGCATTGGAGGCTTTTAGAATGGTGGCGGTGGAGCGGTAATTTTGCTCCAGGCGAATGGTCTCAGCATTAAAGTCATCTAAAAAGCGCTTAATATTTTCGACTTTGGCGCCACGCCAGCCGTAAATACTTTGGTCGTCATCGCCAACGATCATGATGTCGCTGTCCCCTCTGGCGAGTAAGCGCAGCCACAGGTACTGAATGCTGTTGGTGTCTTGGAACTCGTCCACCAACATATGGCGAAAACGCTGCTGATAGTGACGCAACAAAGTGGGCTGTTGTTGCAGTAACTCATAACTGCGCAGAAGGATCTCGGCAAAATCCACTAACCCGGCGCGATCACAGGCGTCTTGATAGGCACTGTATACGCGAAGCATGAGCTGTTCATTGACATCATAGGCGGTGATGTCTTTAGGTCGTAGCCCTTCATCTTTACGGGCGCTGATATACCAGCTCAGTTGCTTCGCAGGCCATTTTTTCTCATCAATGTTCATCGACTTGAGCAAACGTCGGATCATTCGCTGTTGATCGTCGCTATCGAGAATTTGGAACGACTCGGGCAGTTTGGCCTCGCGGTGATGGGCGCGCAACATGCGGTGAGCTAGGCCGTGGAATGTACCAATCCACATACCGCCTACTGGGCCGTTGAGGGTGGCTTCAACGCGAGCGCGCATTTCTTTAGCGGCTTTGTTGGTAAAGGTAACGGCAAAAATGCTAAAGGGTGAAGCGTGCTCGACTTGCATTAGCCATGCAATGCGGTGCACCAATACGCGCGTTTTCCCCGAGCCAGCCCCAGCTAGCACCAGCATATTTTGCAACGGGGCCGCGACGGCATCCCGTTGTTTATCATTAAGGCCGTCGAGTAATTCTGATACGTCCATTGCGTTGCCCATTTGCTCAAATGACAGCAAGTATACCGACTCATGCCGGCAAATCCCAGTCACTGCTAATGAATTTGCCAGAGTGAATTTCTAAGTTGTTGATATTTAAGAATTGGCATACTGGTTTTATATACAGTTTAATTATTTTCTAGCACTGCTTTGAGTCGGCTTTGAATTTCTTTTACCAGCAAGTCAGGCTGAAACTTCGATAAAAAAGCATTACAGCCGACTTTTTCGACCATGGCATTATTAAAGCTGCCACTGAGGGAGGTGTTGAGAATAATATGGAGGTCTTTTAGGCGACTGTCATTGCGTATTTCATAGGTGAGCCGGTAACCATCCATCACCGGCATTTCGGCATCGGTGATCACTGCAAGTAACTCTTTTTGCACATCAATGCCTTCATCGGCCCAGTGTTTCAGCACGTTAAGGGCTTCTTGACCGTCGGTTGCCGGAATGATTTCAATGCCCAGTTGGGCTAGGGTATCTGCGACCTGACGTCGTGCCGTGGGGGAGTCGTCGGCATGGAGCACTTTACGGCCTTGAAATTCATTGATGATCTCTTTATCGAGAATGTCTTGTGGAATTTCGACTTGGTACTCAATAATTTCGGCCAGCACTTTTTCAACATCGATGATTTCGACAATATGCTCGACGTCGTTGCGCTTAATTTTGGTGAGTGCGGTTAAATAGTGATTACGCCCAGCCGTTTTTGGTGTTGGCATAATCTCGGTCCAAGTGGTATTGATAATGTGATCCACTTTGCCGACCAGGAAAGCCTGTACAGAGCGGTTGTACTCGGTAATAACTAAGTTGCTGTCTGGGTCTCGCTCACACGGTGGCATGCAAATAGCGTCGCGCAAATCAATCACTGGCACCGATTCGCCACGGATATTGGTGACACCACACACTTTAGGGTGGGCATTAGGCATTTTATTAAGCTTGGGCAGCTTAACTACCTCTTTAATCTTGAACACATTGAGAGCAAAAAAGTGCCGGCTATGAAGATGAAACAGCAGCAGCTCTAAGCGGTTTTCCCCCACCAGTTGTGTACGTTGATCTACAGAGGCCAATACGCCAGCCATGTGAAACCCTCATTACTTCTATGCTCTATAACTAAGACTATATCAAAGATGTGACTCTGTCGTATTGTTTTTTCCCCAAAATCTACAGTATGGTAAGCCTATCTAATTGCTAGGGAAGTATTATGCCAATTTTCTTAAAGCGTTTAGTGGTAATGGTGCGTGCACACATTGACCAGGCCAGCTGGCAACTGCTACTGACAGCGACACTCGTCCATATGGCAGTAACATGGGGCTTGTTATGGTTGGCGGATGAATCCGCACTGTTACCGCTTAACACCTTTTTCTATTATTACGTGGTCACCACTTCGACGGTGGGCTACGGTGATTTCAGTGCGACAACAGAATGGGGGCGGATGGTTGTAGCCATTGTGCAAATCCCATTTGGATTAGCGTTATTCGGTGTGTTGCTGGGTAAAGCGGGACAATTTGTGACTTTTTGGGTGAGAAGAAGTATGACAGGGGAAAAAGACTTTGCACATTTGCAAAATCATATTGTAATTTTTGGCTGGCATGATGTCAGAACGAAAAAGATGGTCGATTATATTCTCGGAGATGATAAGCGTGAGGATCGAAAAATTGTCTTAGCGGTGACCGATGCCATTGAACATCCGCTACTCAGCTATCCTGAGGTGGCTTTTGCACGCTTAGCCAGCTTCACCGATGACGAACAACTTAGTCGCATTAATATTACTCAGGCAGATAAAATCATTATTGACGGCGATGATGATAATCAAACGTTTACCACGGCATTAAAGCTCAGTAAGGTGGTAAAACCTCAAGCACACATCAGTGCCCACTTTTTAGATGATACCAAAGCCATGCTGCTACGAGAGCATTGCCAAAATGTTGAATGTTCGGCTTCGATGTCAGCAGAAATTTTGGTGCGAGCCATGCAAGACCCAGGCTCCAGCCGCATTCAAGAAGAGTTGCTGTCGACATTGAAAGGCGATACCCAGTTTAGTTTAGTATTACCGGATGACGTCAAGCAGCTGACCTTTGGGGATATTTTCAATTATTTTAAGCAGCACCACAATGCCACTTTGCTGGGGGTAGCGCACGATGTTAATGGCCTAAAAATGGACTTAAACCCACCATTAAATTACCCCATCACAGCGGGAGACGTTGTGCATTATATTGCTCCGCATCGCATTCTAGCTGCTGAAGTGAATTGGACTGAGTTATGTTCACCGAACTCTTCTTGCTGATCTTTTTATTGTGTGCTTATTTACTGCCGGTGGCGTTAATTGCCGGCAGTAAACGCACCCAAGGCCATGAGAAAAACGGTTGGCTAATTGGTACCTTACTGTTTTCCTGGATTGCGCTTATTTTATACTTTAGCATCATCCCGAAAGGGGGCCGAAGCAAGGCTAAGCGCAAAAAGCCTTAATGCTCCGACATGGCGATGATGGTTTGCCACTCAGCAGCGACGATTGGCATCACAGAGAGCCTACCGCCTTTCTTTAAAGCCAGCTCGGTAAGTTCAGGGTTGGCTTTTATGGCTTTTAACGTCACCGGCGTGTTTAAATGCTGGCGATAGCGTAAGGTGACACCGAACCAACGCGGCTGCTCTGGGGTGGCTTTGCCATCGTAATAATCACTGTGCAGATTAAACTGCTCCGGATCAGGACTTGCTCCTTTTACTACCTCAGCGATACCGACTACCGCAGGCACCTTACAGCTAGAGTGATAAATAAACACCAGATCGCCAGGCTGGACGTTATCGCGTAAAAAATTTCTAGCTTGATAATTTCTTACTCCTTCCCAGAAAGTTTGTTGTTGAGGCGCCTGTTGCAGATCATCAATAGAAAAAGCATCCGGTTCGGTTTTAAAAAGCCAATAAGCCATAACAAAAGTCCAATAGTGCGATAGGGTTAGCATAAGTGTATTATACTGATTTGAACAACGTATGCAGCGTGACCTTTAAATCACTGAGCATACCTATGTGGTCACAGCAAAACGGGAGCCAAGAATGAGCCGAATATTGCAGAACCTGTTGGATTTACTCAGCCTTGAGGAAATTGAACAAGGTATATATCGAGGACAAAGTCAAGATTTGGGGTTTCCGCAAGTGTTCGGTGGGCAGGTGATGGGACAAGCGCTTTCTGCCGCAAAATATACGCTACCAGAAGGTCGCTATGTTAACTCGCTGCACTCCTACTTTTTACGTCCAGGTGACGCCACTAAGCCCATTGTCTACGATGTAGAAAACATTCGTGATGGTCGAAGCTTTAGTACTCGCCGCGTCAGTGCCATTCAATATGGTAAACCGATTTTCTATATGACGGCTTCTTTCCAAGGGGATGAGCCTGGGTTGTCGCATCAGTCTCCTATGCCTGAGGTGCCAGAGCCAGAGTCATTAAAATCCTCTTTGCATTTTTATCAAGAGCATGCGGATCTTATTCCAGAAAAACTGCGGGCCAAATTCACCCAAGAAATGCCACTGGACATGCGTCCGGTGAACTTTCAAAACCCATTTAAACCCAATAAGCAAGAGCCAGTTCGTCATGTTTGGTTTAAAGCCAATGGCGATATGCCCAATGATCGCCGCATTCATAATTACCTGTTGGCGTACGCCTCTGACTTTGAGTTTTTGCCCACCGCGCTGCAGCCCCATGGTTTGTCTTTTATGCAGCCAAATATGCAGGTCGCGACCATCGACCATGCAATGTGGTTTCATCGCCCGTTTCGATTGGATGACTGGATCCTTTACAGCGTTGACAGCCCCAGCGCCTCAAATGGCCGCGGCTTAGTACGTGGTCAGTTCTTTAATCGCCAAGGGGAGTTGGTGGCTTCAACTATCCAAGAGGGAGTCATGCGCCAGCGTTAGCATGACCGTATATGAGTGGCTGGTATTGATAAATACGCAAAGGCAGCAACTCGAGAGCCGCAGATAGAGGGGGAGCGTAGTTGAGCTCCTCCTGCTATATTGAAGATAACGTAAGTAAACCATAAACAAGGTGACGGTATGGCGGTAATCACAGAGTCTCGTATAGGTTACTTCTGCTGGGTGGAGCTGTGCTCATCAGATTGGCAAAGTGGTAAAGCGTTTTATCAACAGCTGTTTGACTGGCAGGTGTTAGATCAGCAAATTACCGCTGACAGCTATTATACCATGTTGCAAAAAGGCACGGACGATCTAGCCGCCATGTATCAAATGACTAAAGAGCAGAAAAGCAGCGGGATGCAGAGTCACTGGTTGAGTTATGTTGCAGTAGAGAACACCGATGAAAGTGTACAAAAAGCTCAGCAATTAGGCGCCGACGTGATGATTGAACCTCATGATATTCCCGGCGCTGGCAGAATGGCGATGTTGCAAGAGCCCGGTGGCGCCATTTTTGCGCTATGGCAATCTCTAGGACATATCGGTATCCAAAGAAAGCTTGAAGCCAATACCCCTTATTGGTTTGAGTTGGCCAGTAAAGACAGCGCTAAAAGCCGTCAATTCTATCAGTCGATGTTTGGCTGGGAATGTGAAGTAAAAGCCATGGAAAACATGGACTACACCTTGTTCAAGGTCGATCAGCAAGCAGTAGCTGGCATGTTGGAAATGACCGCCGAGTGGGGGGACGATATACCGCCCCACTGGATGGTGTATTTTGCCGTATTAGACTGTGACAGTACCGCCAACCATGCCGAGAAACTCGGAGGCACCATCTGTGTCCCTCCTACGGATGTGGCTGGGGTTGGGCGCTTTGCCGTACTCACTGACCCACAAGGTGCAGTGTTTTCGGTTATAGAATCGAGCATGGATGAAATCACTCTTTAATCTGTTGCTAAAACAGTTAGGTGTACCTGGCAATCGGCTGAGCGATTGGCGATACCTGCGAAGATAGCTTGAATGGTACCGCTTTTTTTCATGGCTTGAATCGCTTGATTTAATTGCGGTACTAGCTGCTGATGCTGTTGGTGAACATAATGAAAAATGTCGTAGCTATTATGCTGCAAACGCCGCATAAAGAGTTGTTTTAAGCCTGATTGGCAAATGCCACCAAGGGTAAACAAGTCATCGGCCAATAAACTCTGGGTATGGCCTTTTTGCAACGCCTGAAAAGCGGAGATCTCATTAGATACCGGGTGGCAAGTAAAGCCGCGTTGTTGGCAATACTGGCTGACAATCAGGCTGCCACGGATAGTTACTAATTCTTGCTGTGGGGTAAGGTTGCAGTGTTGTTCTTGAATACAAAAAATAGCAATATTGACATTGGCCAGTGGCTCAGACACCTTTATTAGATTTGAGTACTGGGTAACCACATCTTCCACGCGTCCAGCCTCAGCATCGTACACTCCGCTGTTGACATAACTAAGCCCGCGTTGGCTGGGTAAAATAATAATCTGCGGCTGGATGCTTAACGGCGCATAAAGCGCTTGCATGAGCGTGGTAATGCGCTCTTTACCCAGTTGATACGCTACTATTTCACTGACATTGATCTGATAAGCCATCACGGAGCTGGAACAGCACAACAATAATGATATCCAATAGCGCTTCACAGCATACTCCTTTATTCACTTTGTAATTAAGAGTAGCAAAAAAGCGTTATTTTGCTGCGGTTATATCCCGTGATACATATTGTCATTAAACGGGTGACTTGCTATTGCTGTTTTTCGTCCCCATAGCTAAATAATATAACTAATGACGTCACACACTTTGAAGGAGACCCACATGGCACTACATGTATTAGTAACTGGGGCTAATCGCGGAATTGGCTTGGAGTTCTGTAAACAATATAAAGCCTTAGGCTGCAAGGTGACGGCGGTGGTCAGAACGGCCTCAGAGGAGCTCGAGGCGCTGGGTGTTGATATTATTGATGGTATCGATGTGGCTACCGACAATGGCAGCAAAAAGCTAGTGGCTGCGTTAGGCGAGCAAAAGCTAGACCTAGTGATCAATAATGCCGGGGTTTTCCATAATGAAACTCTGGCAGAGATGGATTTTGAAACCATAGCACAACAGTTTGAGGTTAATGCCTTAGGGCCAATTCGTATTACCCATGCGCTATTAAACAACCTCAGTGCTGGCAGTAAAGTCGCCATGATCACCAGTAGAATGGGATCCATTGCGGATAATGGCTCTGGCGGATACATTGGCTATCGGATGTCAAAAGCGGCGTTAAATGCGGCAGGCGTAAGTATGGCGCATGAGTTAAAATCTCAGGATATTGCTGTAGGGTTATTTCACCCAGGCTTTGTGCAAACACAAATGGTAGGCTATGCCGGCGATATCGGTCCCGACGTGGCAGCCGAACGTTTAATCAAACGTATCGAACAGTTGAACCTGGAAAACAGCGGTGGTTTTTGGCACTCCAATGGGGAAACCTTGCCCTGGTAATGCCTTACTAATCTCACAATGAGACGCCGCAGAATCATCTTGATAGTCGTGGCCGCATGGATCAGTCCACCCAAATGGGCGGTGGACTGATATAATCATGCTAAAATAAAGCAAATACTCAAATGGTCACTCGCAATGGAACTACAACAAGATACTCCCCTTAGCCTGCCCCTTTTTCAACTTGACGATAATATCGAAAGTCGTGACATCGATGCCCCAGATGCTGAGGTCGCCGTATTACTGAGCGAAAACTTATTGGCAAATCTATGTCAAAACCCAGAGCAAGAGCAAAGCATCAGCTTGCCCATCGACGACTATGAAATCAGTAATATTGCTAATGAAGTCAGTGAGCTACTCTCTCATGGTCACCAACTGCAATTAATTCTAAATCACGGTCCGGTGCTGAGTGCGGTGTTAAATACCGACAACGGCGCCTTGTTTGTTTCGCCGCCTATGGAAATGATGCCAACCTTTGATCTCGGCTTGGACGACGAGGACGAATAATGGCAAAACGAGTACTGCTACAGGCCATTGCGCTATTGATCCTAAGTGGTTGTGTGGCTTTTGGAGCATCGAAATACGATGAGTTATTTGGCCCTGAACAACCGCAAGCAAGGATGACGCAGTACCATCAAGGTGGCGCGCATTACAGCCAAACCATAAAGCCCATCCTAGAAACGCGTTGCGTGGTTTGTCATGGCTGTTATGACGCGCCTTGTCAGTTAAAGCTTTCTTCCCCCGAGGGGATTGACCGCGGGTTATCTAAGCAGCGAGTTTACGACGGTACACGCTTGTTAGCGCAAACACCAACGCGACTGTTGTTTGATGGCCAAACCACCACCCAATGGCGGCAACGCGACTTTACGCCCGTGTTAAATGAGCGCGAGCAGACGCCATACAACAACTTAGCGGGCAGTGTGCTGTATAACAGCTTGTTATTAAAAATGTCCCACCCATTTCCTCAGGAAGGCATTTTAGGGGATGAATTTGATTTCTCGCTAGACCGCAAACAAACCTGTCCCAGTATGGATGAGTTTAGTGCGTTAGCGAAAAAGCAGCCCCATGCAGGCATGCCTTATGGCTTACCGCCATTGACACAAGATGAATTCAAAGCGTTAGAAGCTTGGCTGCGGAACGGCAGCAAAATGAGCGCGGTAGCCGCACCGACTTATAAGGCATTAGCCGAGGTGGAAAAGTGGGAGCGCTTTTTAAATCAAGCAAGCCCTAAGCACCGATTAGCTGCGCGCTATATCTACGAGCATTGGTATTTAGCCCATATTTACTTCCCTAACACCGCAGAGCCGAGCTTTTTTAAACTGGTTCGCTCCAGTACACCTCCAGGCCAACCTCTGGCATTGATCAGCACGGTGAGGCCGTTTGATGACCCTGAAGTCGAGCGGGTTTATTATCGTTTGATGCCAGTGCAGAGCAGTATTCTATCAAAAACTCATATGCCGTTGGCGCTGGATGATAAAAAGTTAGCACGACTCAATGCCCAGTTTTTTGCTGCGGACTATGAAGTGTCTGAGTTACCCGGCTACAGCCCAGAGCTAGCCGCGAATCCGTTTAAGGTGTTTAAAGCGATCCCGGTGAACTCGCGTTATCAATTTATGCTGGATGAAGCGGAGTTAATTGTAAAAGGCTTTATAAAAGGGCCCGTATGCCGTGGTCAAATTGCCCTAAATGTGATTAATGATCATTTTTGGGTGGCGTTTGTTGACCCGGAAAAAAACAGTAACGAAGCCATCAACCGCTTATTACTAAAACACGATGAAGATTTAGTGTTACCGGCGGCGGAGCAAAGCAATGCTTTACCGCTATCGAGTTGGGCAAAATACGCCAGCAAGCAAAAAGACTACTTACACGCCAAAACCGAGTTAGCGGAACAGATGTTTGCCGATGGTAAACGTTTGAATATGGACTTAATTTGGCGTGGCGATGGCCACAATCAAAATGCCGCCCTGACGATTTTTCGCCATTTTGATAGTGCTTCGGTGGTTAAAGGTTTTATAGGCCAAGCACCAAAAACCATGTGGGTACTCGATTACGCCTTATTTGAGCGGATCCACTACCTACTGGTGGCGGGGTTCGATGTCTATGGCAATATTGGTCATCAGCTGATCACGCGTTTATACATGGACTTCTTGCGCTTAGAAGGAGAGCAAAACTTTTTAAATATGCTGCCGCTGAGTCATCGCCAAGCCATTAAAAGTCACTGGTATCGCAATTCGCATTTAAGTTTAAGCGAGTTTATTAACCGCAAGTCGCTCATTGGCGCGCCGACGGGCATTGAATACCACAGTGATGATCCCAAGCAAGAGCTATATGACAACTTGCATCAAGTATTGGCACCGGTGTTGAACCAAGAGTATGACTTTCGCAGCGTTAAAGGCCCTTTAGCTGAGTTAAATAGCTTACCAACTAAAGCCATTAACTTATTACCACAAGTCTCGTTCATTTTAACGCAGCAGCCCGATGGTGGGCATCAGCCTTATACGCTGTTGCACCATAATGCCCACTACAATATCTCGAGCTTGCTTAATGAAGAAGGCCAGCGCGCATACCAAGAAGACACCGCTTCGCTAGTGCCTGGTTTTATTGGTGACTACCCCGAAGCCATTTGGTACTTATCGAGCCACTCCGACGCACAAGATTTTGTTACGCGGTTAGGGCAAGTGAGAACAGAGTCGGACTATCAAGCGCTAAGAGCAAGCTATGGCATTCGTAGAACTCACCCTGAATTTTGGCGCTATAGCGACCTATTGCACGATATCGCGCAGCAAACCAGAGGGGTTGAATTTGGCTTATTTGACTACAATCGCCTAGAAAATCGCTAAGATGGTGGAGCACCGCGCTCCATCATCTTTTTGGTTGCTATTTACTGGCGGCGACGGCGGCCTTTACCGCGGCGAGCAATACCTGCTCGTCTAGCCGTACCTTGTAATTGGGGTTGGCATATTGAAACTGAATGAGTCCTTGCTGATCGATAACAAATACCGCTGGAACAGGCAGGGCAACTCGACTATTGCCGTCCAAGTCGACAAAATTAACACCGAGTTTATTGCGATACATATCAGCGGTTTTATCCTCTAAAAAGTAAGCCAGTCCCAATGCTTGACTGAGCTCCATTTTATCATCGGAGAGTAACTGATAGTTTGGCGATTCAATGGTGCTTTTCGCTAATACTTCAGGAGCATCAGGCGCCACAGCAACGATTTGTGCACCTAGCTCAACCACCTGAGACTCGATAGTTTGAATGCGAGCCAACTGACGTGAGCAATAGGGGCACCAGCCACCACGATACACCACCAACACCGTCAGCTTTTGTTTATATAGCTCAGCTAAATCCACGCTTTTACCCGCTTTATCTTGTAATGTTAGCTGGGGGGCTTGGAGCCCTGGTAATAGTGGGCGAACTTGTTCAGGCGCTGCGGCGATATTACTGATCTCGGCTGCAGTGACTGAGGTGCTCAGTAATAACATCAGTGATAAAACTAAATGGCGCATAATCTCTCTTTTTATTGCTACAAATGTGGCTTATACAGACCCGAGTACTGACGAAAATCTTTCACTGCGGTATGATAATAGCTGTTATTGATTTCCATATAGAGAGAGCACAATGTCTGCAAACATTACAAAGCTCGTGGTGATGCTAGAGATGCAACATGCCATGAACACTAAGGTCCATGAACAATGGTTCGAGCAAGGGTTCGAATGGTATCGCGCGATTTGGGTGGAATGTGCAGAAATGCTTGACCACTATGGTTGGAAGTGGTGGAAAAAACAAACACCAGACACTGAGCAAGTGATATTAGAGCTGGTGGATATTTTCCACTTTGGCCTATCATTGCGTATTGATGGTGAGACTTCATTTGAGCAACTGGCAACGCAATTAGAAGCTGAACTTGGCGAGCCAAAACTTGGTGCAGACTTTAAAGAAACATTAGAGCTGCTGGCCAGTGCTGCGGTCACTGAGCGCCGTTTTGATGCCCAAGCTTTCGCCGGTTGTATGCAGCAAATTGGCATGAGCATTGACGACTTATATCGTGGTTATGTGGGTAAAAATACCCTTAACTTCTTCCGCCAAGATCATGGCTATAAAGAAGGCAGCTACATTAAAGTGTGGCAGGGCCAAGAAGACAATGAGCACCTGGTTGAGGTAGTAAAAAGCCTAGACACTGAACATCCAGACTTTAAAACTCATGTCTATGATGGCCTCAAAGCACGCTACCCAAGTTAGTCGATAGGGGGCAAAGTGCGGTAGTCAGAAACACTCAGGTAATCACTTATTTGTTTTTCTGGCTGCTGACTATCGGGGTTGGCTACCGCTAGTAGGTGGCCAATGCCAAACTCTTTTGCCGCAGCCAGCACGCTCAGACTGTCGTCGACAAACAAGGTGCGTGACTTATCAAACCCTAAGTCTTTCTCAACCTGCTGCCAAAGCAACTGACTCTCTTTACTCACGCCATACTCATGTGTTGACACCAACTTATCTAAATACTGATCAAACTGAGTCCGTTCTATCTTTAAACTCAAACTATCCGGGTGGGCATTGGTCAATAAAATCAGCTGTTTGCCGCTTTTTCTTAACGCTTGTAAAAAGTCAGGTACATCGTCACGAATGGAGATTAAGTGCTGGATCTCACGCTTTAACTCCATAATGGGTAACTGCAGCTGTTCTTGCCAGTAATCTAAGCAATACCACTGAATTTGCCCCATAACGGCTTCATAGCGGTCTAATATATCAGCGCGAGCGGCTTCTAGGCTCAGTCCTTGGCGTTTGGCATGAGCGCGAGGCACGACTTCGAGAAAAAAGTGATTGTCGAAATGCAAATCGAGTAGGGTGCCGTCCATATCTAGTAGAACGGTGTCGATATTTGACCAATTTAGCATAGGCATTTAACTTCAAAGGCTTTATGATTGTGTTATTGGCCATGATAGCAAATAAAGATTTATGTCACATAAAAAGCATCCTAATCCTCCGGAAATTTTAGCTTGCGATGTCGTTGCTAAAAGTAAGCTCTTCACGGTTGAAGCGCTAACACTCAATTTTTCTAACGGTGCTCAGCGAGAATACGAACGAGTTCGTGGTGGCGGTCGTGGTGCGGTAATGATAGTGCCCATTACCGCCGATAATGAGCTATTATTAGTAAGAGAGTATTGCGCAGGCACGCATAATTACCAGTTGGGCTTTCCTAAGGGACTTATCGATCCAGGAGAAACACCGGTGCAAGCTGGTGATCGTGAGCTCAAAGAAGAAGTGGGCTTTGGTGCTAAAGCGTTCTCTGAGCTTAAAGTGGTGTCGTTGGCGCCCAGTTACTTTAATGCCAAAATGCATATTTTAGTGGCCAGCGAGCTTTACCCAGAACGGTTGGAAGGGGACGAACCAGAACCGTTAGTGGTGGTGAAGTGGCCTTTAGAAAAATTATACGACTTATTGCAGCAAGAGGATTTTACTGAAGCGCGCAGTGTGGCCGCGCTGTTGTTATTAAAAGCGCATTTAAACTTGGAGGCATAAATTGCAGTCATATTTAGAGCCTTGTATTGCACTGGCTAAGCGAGCCGGTGACGCTATTATGTCGATTTACCAAGAAGATGATATCGGCAAGCAGGAGAAATCTGACAATACCCCGGTGACTGCTGCCGATATTGCTTCCAATGAGGTGCTAATGGCCGGGCTTAAAGCCATTGCGCCAGATATTCCGGTGATGTCGGAAGAAACCCCGATCCCCCCGCTGGCAGAGCGCCAACACTGGCAGCGTTATTGGTTATTGGACCCCATGGATGGCACGGGAGAGTTTATTCTAGAAAGTGGTGACTTTGCAGTAAATATTGCCTTAATTGAGAATAACCATCCTGTTTTGGGGGTTATCTATTGGCCTGCGAAACAAACCACCTATTATGCCAGTAAAGGCAGCGGGGCTTATAAGCGCGTGGCTGACAAACCCGAAGAGCAAATCTACGTCTCCCCACCCGATACCTTAACGCTGGCGGTGAGTCGTCGGCAAAAAATCGAAGCCGTAAGCCAATATTTGAATAGCCAGTTTGATACCGTGGCCTTAGGCTCATGCTCACTGAAGGCGTGTATTATTGCCGAAGGTAAGGCTGACTGCTTTTTGCGTGTCGGTCCGACAGGAGAATGGGACACTGGAGCTTCACAAATCATTGTGGAAGAAGCCGGAGGCTGTATTACTGATGCCGAGTTTAACCCGCTCACTTACAACCAACGTGAGACCACAGAAAATCCAGACTTTATTGTGATGGGTCACCCCGATTGGCAGTGGCAAAAATTAATTAGCCCACACCACCGACCACTAGGGTAGGGGCTTTCGGTGTTGATTGGGTTATTTTTACCCAGTTAACACTTTTTAGAGATGAAACCCCTTGCAATAAAATTTTAATCCATTATGATAGCGACCTCTTCGAAGTTAAGGCTTCGCAAGATACATTTCAGGCGCGGGATGGAGCAGAATGATAAATCATTCGTCGGGCTCGCTAAACCTGGAAAGAGCCGAAGGTCGTCGGACACCGACGTGTTAGGTTCACACAAAATATACAGGCGCGGGATGGAGCAGAATGATAAATCATTCGTCGGACTCGCTAAACCTGGAAAGAGCCGAAGGTCGTCGGATACCGACGTGATTGGTTCAACACAAAATATACAGGCGCGGGATGGAGCAGCCTGGTAGCTCGTCGGGCTCATAACCCGAAGGTCGTCGGTTCAAATCCGGCTCCCGCAACCACTTCTTAGTTAAGGTAGAAGTAAATCAAAACTTAGCAAAATATACAGGCGCGGGATGGAGCAGAATGATATCATTCGTCGGACTCGCTAAACCTGGAAAGAGCCGAAGGTCGTCGGATACCGACGTGTTTGGTTCAACAGAAAATATACAGGCGCGGGATGGAGCAGCCTGGTAGCTCGTCGGGCTCATAACCCGAAGGTCGTCGGTTCAAATCCGGCTCCCGCAACCACTTCTTAGTTAAGGTAGAAGTAAAACAAAACTTAGCAAAATATACAGGCGCGGGATAGAGCAGAATGATAAATCATTCGTCGGGCTCGCTAAACCTGGAAAGAGCCGAAGGTCGTCGGACACCGACGTGTTTGGTTCAACACAAAATATACAGGCGCGGGATGGAGCAGAATGATAAATCATTCGTCGGGCTCGCTAAACCTGTAAAGAGCCGAAGGTCGTCGGGCACCGACGTGTTAGGTTCAACACAAAATATACAGGCGCGGGATGGAGCAGCCTGGTAGCTCGTCGGGCTCATAACCCGAAGGTCGTCGGTTCAAATCCGGCTCCCGCAACCACTTTTTATAGAGTGGCTCTCACAACTCCACATTTCTGTATCACTCACACTATTACCCAAATAATTCCGGTTTCAATTACATAACTTTCAAAATAAAACCGTTTACGCAGGCAAGTTTTTAATAGAACGTGTTGCTGGTAATTGCGCCACCTATTCGATGACGCATGGTATTATACCAATTGGTACAATTAGAATTTCTTATACCAATTCGCTTAATTAAGTGGTCTATTTGAGGCAAGAAAATTCTGTCGATAACAAGGCAAAAATTTTGCTATTTAGTTGTTCTAAATAAGAAATTTTTAACGAAGTTAGCGTCGAATTTGCTCCCTCAAATTGAGCAAGTATTAATGCGGATTGGTATTAGCGTACTCTTCTGCTTGTTGCCAAACGCGCAGAGTATTACCACCTAGGATAAGTTTAATATCAGTGTCGCTGTACCCTCTATCTAATAGTCCCTGTACTAGATTTGGGTAGGTAGAAACGTCTTTTAGCCCAATAGGTAGCGAGTCGCCGACACCATCATAGTCTGAACCAATACCAACGTGCTCAATACCAATGAGCTTAACCACGTGATCAATATGGTCGAGCACCTGCTCTAGGGTGGCGTAGGGGAATGGGTTTTTCGCTCTAAATGCTGCTCTAAAGTCGGTTTTAGGCTGGTCTTTTGCGGCTTTTTGCGCCTCATCACGCTTATCATACCAAGCGCCAGCTTTGGCTGTTACAAAGCTCGAGCCAAAGTTGATTTGGATTACGCCACCATTTTTGGCCAGCGCTTTGAGCATGTCGTCGTCCATATTGCGCTCAAACCCAGGAGTGTACTTACGTAATGAAGAGTGTGATGCCACAACCGGTACTTTCGAGATTTCCATCACCTGGTAAAAGGCATCATCAGAGATGTGTGAGACATCGATTAGCATACCGATTTTATTCATCTCGACCACTAACTCTTTACCAAATGGGCTTAGGCCTTTCCATTTACGGCGGATATCATAGGATGAGTCTGAAATATGGTTGCTTTGTGAGTGTGCTAAGGTGATATAACGTACACCACGGTCGTAGAAGTGTTTTAAGTTGGCCATGTCGCCTTCAATAGGGGAGCCGTTTTCCATCCCCATGGCAATAGACATTAAGCCCTTATCAAATTGCTGGTAAATATCATCCGTGTTGTAAGCCATGGCAAACTTATCAGGAGCACGGTAAACCAAAGCTTCCATGCCATCAATCAGCTGGTTGGCTAGTTGATAGCTTTTGCCTTTGCCTTCAAACTCTAGGTTGGCGGGAATATAAATAGACATAAACGGGGCATTGAGGCCACCTTGCACCGCTCTGGGGTAATCGAAGTCGCCACCCTCGGTGGCCTTACTGACGTCATCCCAAGTGTCTTGAATACGGTAGGGGACATCAATATGGGTGTCGATGAGGATGTTGTCTTGAGCAAGTTTTACTGCACGTTCTGAGGCTTTATACTCAGTTGCGTAGGCTGTTGAGACAGCCAGTGCCAAACTGCAAAGCGTAGTGGCGAGCTTCATAAAAATACCTTTCCTTTATAGTTATTGAGCTTTGATTGTAACAAGTCCCGCCAGGTGCACAACTGTTTGCGATTGATGTCGCAACGCTCAATATTGCGAGTATTGCTCCTCGCTTTGCATGGCTTGGAACTGGGCTTTGCTAACAATGTTGACTGACTCGTGCAGCTCAGAAAAAACAATCAGTGCTTCGCCAGATTTTAATTGTGCTTTAACCTCGGCGACTTTTTGTTCGGTACTGACTTCCACATCGCCATAATCGGTGCCTTCACGCAGCACATAATGTTCAATTAGGCTTTCTAAGGTGTCTGCGGCGATTTGCTGGTAAGGAATAATCATACTACTTTGCCTTGCTGTGGAATTGTTGCAAATACTCTGGGATCACTTGCTCTAACCAAAATATGGGTCGTAACGGGTTGTTACCACTAATAAAACCAACGTGACCACCGTGCTTACTCACCGCCAGTGTTACTGGTGAGTTTACCTGCTCCTGTAGGGGAATGGCTTGACGAGATAACATGGGGTCATCTTCGGCATGGATCAACAGGGTAGGGGTGGTAATGTGTTTCAGGTACGGTTGTGCGCTGGCTTGTTGGTAGTAATCTTCTGCGCCATCAAAGCCATGTAGCGGCGCCGTGATTTGGTCATCAAACTGCCATAAATCATTGATCTTAAATAGCGTCTCACGGTTGATATTAATTTGATCTGTGAGCGTGTCTAACTTGCGAGAAAAAGACTTTTTCATCCGATCTAGCAAATACTTTTGATATAGCTTAAAACAGCTTTTGCGGATCACTTGGCAAGAAGAAGACAGATGATAGGGCGCTGATACCACCACCCCAGCAGCAAGACCACTGTGCTGTTGTTTCTCACCCAAATATTTTGCTAACACATTACCACCAAGTGAAAAACCAACGGCATATAAGGTGCGGCCAGCAAAGCGCTGCGTTAAGGTATCAATCACAAATGCTAGATCACTGGTTTCACCGCTGTGGTAGGCACGAGCTTGGCGATTGGGTTCTCTTGAGCAGTTACGAAAATGCATTAATACGGCATCGAACCCGTTTTGTGTTAGCGCCTTTAATAAGCCTTTGGCATAAAAACTGTTAATATTGCCTTCTAAGCCATGCAACACGACCACCAGAGGCGCATTAGGGTTGCCATGTGCTGCCCAAGCTAATTCTAAAAAGTCATTATCGGGCGTTTCGAGTGCCTCAAAAGTCACTTCCACCGATAACCTTGGACGAAAGAAGCGCGGCAAGATGGTTTGTGCATGACGATTACGCATCCACCATGCTGGGGTAAAATCGAATTGTTGCGCGATTGCGGGTTTGATTGCTTGGTTCATATTACCACTTAGTTAAGCCAAAGAGATAAAGTCTACACTTTGCTGCATATTCCAAGCAGTTTAACTTAATATCCCAGCGGAGTTAAGCCAGCAAAATAAAAAGCACCCGACCAGCTGAGCTGATAAGGTGCTTTGTGCGTCGTGCTTAATTCTTAACGTTGGGGAACTGTTATTGAGTTGACGATTAGCTCATCAAACTTAAAAATTCATCTTATTGTTCGTTTGGTACTTCAGCGTCCATTACTTTTTTAACGAAGAAGTAGACGTAGTAGCAGCACAGCAAAATAACGATGCCTAAGATACCAAAAGACAAAAACAACACAGGGTCGGAAAAAAAGTCTCTAAAGAATACGTTCATGGCTGCGTGCCTCCTAACTTGTCGATGACTAAATAGTAGATGAGGTACGCCGTGGCTGACATGATCAAGATCAAGTTTCGCAGTGCAGTTAAGCGTTACTTATGCTGAGGCTTGATCTCGATCAGGTTTTGCCATGACAAACGGCTACAACAGGGCTAGCAGCTGTTGTGTTTGCGTCTCACAGAGGTAGAGATGCAGGTTGCTGGTGCGGTTTTTTTGCGGCATTGACGGCAGTGAGTGCTGCTCCAATACCCTCAATAATAAGTCTTGCTGCCGCTGCTCCAAGGTAAGCTCGGCATTAAGCAGGGCGCTGCGCATGGCGGCGTAGTTATCATAATCTTGGTGGTGTGCCTTAAGCTGTTGGCGGATTGCGCGCTGTGGCCGCAGCACTTGGTTATCAAACGCCTCCGCTGCGTCAGTTAAGCGCTTCACTACTTCTTGGTCTAAGGTGTAGCCAAGGACATCGAGGTAACATAACAGCAAGCAGAGATTGACATTCTTAGCGGCCTTATCTTGCAAGGCCAGTAATGCCTGTTGCATTCCCGGGCGGGCATAACAGTCGCAGGCAAATTGCCAAAAATCGCTGCGACTTAACATATCTCGCCTGTGCTGTCGAAGTGGAGTTGCTTTTCCTCCAGCTCTTCTAGTGCCAGCAACAAGGCCTCTTCCGTATCGTTCAGCGCCGGTGTAACCTCTGCTTGCTGAGCGAGTAGCTGATTAAGCTTGGCCTTATTACCATCGCTGTAGAGACTGTTGTCTGCCAGTGCGAGCTCTATTTCTTGTGCTTGAGCAGTGAGCTTATCTAATTGCTTTTCGAGTTTATCGATGGACTTTTTCAGTGGCTGAACAGCCTTTCTAAACTCAGCTTCAAGGCGCTTTTGCTCTTTGCGGTTAGCGTTCGAATGCTGTTTTTGTTCACCACTGGTGTCAGTTACCTTACTTTGGGCTTTGTTGGCTTCCATTAACCACTGATAGTAGGCCTCCAGGTCATAGCCAAACTGTGACACGGTGCCATTATCAACCAAGTAAAATTCATCCGCGGTATTTTTTAACATGTGACGGTCGTGCGACACCGTCACCATGGCCCCTTCAAAGCCTTGTAATGCCATTACCAGTGCATGACGCATCTCTAAATCGAGGTGGTTGGTTGGCTCATCTAATAGCAGTAGGTTTGGCTTTTGGTACACTAACATGGCTAACACTAAGCGGGCTTTCTCACCACCGGAAAACGGCGCTACGGGCTCGAGCGCCTTGTCGCCATGAAATGCAAAACCGCCAAGAAAATCACGCAGTACTTGCTCTGGCGCTTCAGGGTCAAGACGTTGAATGTGGGTTACGGCGCTGGCATTCAAGTCCAGAGATTCTAATTGATGCTGAGCAAAATAGCCGACGTTGAGTCCTTGATGCTGAAAAACTTCCCCAGCCTGTGGTGTGATGTCACCGGCTAATAATTTTATCAAGGTAGACTTACCGGCACCGTTGCGCCCCAACAAGGCGATGCGACTGCCTGGCACCAAGTTGAGCTTGATATCATGCAGTATAGTGATATCACCGTAGCCGGCTTTGGCATGCTCTAAGGTCATTAAGGGGTTCGGCAAGCTAGTCGGGTTAGCAAATTCAAAGTTGAATGGAGAGTCTGCATGGGCCGGTGCTAACATCTCCATTCTTTCTAGCGCTTTGACTCGGCTTTGTGCTTGTTTGGCTTTGCTGGCTTTGGCTTTAAAACGAGTAATGAACTGCTCAAGGTGGGCAATGGTCTCTCGCTGCTTTTGGTATAAAGCTTGTTGTTGTGCCATGCGTTCAGCTTTTTGCCGCTCAAACTGCGAGTAGTGGCCTTTATAGACATTGATTTGCTGTTGATCAATATGCCAAATTTCTCCTACTACGGCGTCGAGAAACTCTCGGTCGTGGGAGATCAATACCAGTGTGCCTTGAAAGCCGCGTAAAAAGCGTTCCAGCCAATACACCGCATCTAGGTCTAAGTGGTTGGTGGGCTCATCGAGGAGTAGCAAGTCCGCATTGCGGATCAGTGCTTGCGCCAAGTTAAGTCGCATACGCCAACCACCGGAGAATTCGCTGACAGCAAAGTCAATTTGCTCATTACTAAACCCTAAGCCATGGAGTAACTCACCTGCTTTGGCCTCAATACTGTAGCCTTGAATATGCTCAAGCTGTTGGTGGGCATAGGCTTGTTTATCACCATCTTGATCGCGCTCGGCTTGCTGTAACATGGTGCGCAATTGGTAATACTCTGGGTGTCCTTGCAGCACATACTCCAAGGCACTGATATCTAATGCGGGAGTTTCTTGCTTAACCGAGGCAATGGACCAGTCTTTAGGCAGGTTAAACTCTCCGGCATCCAGTTGTAATTCGCCTTTGAGCAGCGCAAACAAAGAAGATTTACCACAGCCATTGGCGCCTACTAACCCTACTTTATGTTGTGGGTAGAGAGTGGCATTGGCTTGTTTAAGTAATGTCTTACTGCCACGTAGCAGCTCGATGTCGGTTAATTGGATCATAATTCTCAAGACCTATGTATTCTGCCGGCATGATAACACGGATCGGATCCGCAACCACAAGCGTATCAAGAGATTTAAAACTAGGGTAAAATAGTACTAATTGTGCGCGATGCCACTTGTTACAGCATAAACTATTGAGGCTGATAAATTGAAAGTTAAAAAACGTTTTATTGCGGGTGCCAGCTGTCCAGAATGTCAAAAGCTGGATGTGATGATGCTCTACAAAGAGAATGAGGTGGAGAAAGTTGAGTGCGTGGAATGTGGCCACGTGATGACCCAGCCTAAAGATGCGGTCCAAGCCTCAACTCGTCAATTCGAGCAAGTGATCGGGGTATTTACCCCAGAGTAGTTCAAGTCAGTCGCACTGCCTCCTACCAATTAGTAGTGAGGCGGCGGTGGCTCTTGATGCTGAGGCATCATGCCGGGATCTTTTCCTTCCTTAATTTTTTCTGCTAATAGCTCAATTTGACGTTGCATTTTTGCCATGCGCTGTTGGTGGGTTTTTAGCTCATCATTAAGCGTTTCAATGGTATCGTCTTGAAAAGCAATTTTTGCTTCTAGTTCGGTGATCCGGTTTTCTAATTCATTCATGGTGTTTCACCTGTTCAAATTTCTCTAATAAGCCGCTAGAGCTTTCTGTTAGTAATGCCTTACCTTGTTGCTGAAAAGCGACATCGAATACCACGGCAGATTTGGGGCGACTGCCTTCTCTGGGTTGTACGCGCCAGGTCTGCAGGCGTTTACCATCTTCAATCCGCCACAAAATTAGTTCGCGGTTCGGAGAGCCGGTGGCAAGCAAAGTGGCGCTGTCATTAAAGCGCACGGCACTGAATATCTTCTGTCTGGCAATATACTGTAATTGCGTCTTTAATTCACCCGTTGTGAGCTGCCAAATACTGGCTTTTTTCATACTGTCTGCGGTAAATGCATAACGGCCCTGATTATCCAGTGCCACTTTGGTCACCCGACTGGGGTGGTTAAAGCGGTGGATCACTTGACCGGTTCTGGTATCCCAAAAGTAGGCACTGTAGTCATTGCCGCCGGTAAGCGCGAAACGGCCATTAGGGGACATCGCAATGGAGTTGATATTTTCTTGGTGTCCGAGGAACTCTATGCGCCTGCCGCTCTCTAAGTCGAGGTGAACGACGACATTGTCGCTGCGCGCGATTAATAAAAATTGGCCCCTGTTGCTAATGGCGACATCTCGAATGGTGGCGGTTTCGATTTCATAGTAACCGAGGTTTTCGCCACTATCGATACTCCAAATAGCGAAGGTGGTATCGGCAGCGGTGACGGCTGTGGAGTTATCATTGGCGATGGCCAGTGAGTGGATCAGCTCGTCTGGCTCTGATGAGTGTCGCCATTGGTATTTTAAGCCGTGCTCTTGATTATCCCAAAGCATGGCCCCATGCTCTATGGATGACACTAAACTGTAGCGGCCATCGGCTGAGAGCGCTGCAGAAAAAGCACCGCGACTGGCGTGCTCAACGGTCAGCGTTGCCTTTGAGGTGTCACTGCCACAGGCTGAAAGTAGCAATACAACAAGTAAGCTGGAAAAGAGTGTTAAAGACCGCGTTGTGCTGGTTTTAATGACCATATAATAGGTATGTTCCTGTTAACTCCAGTGTCGGCCCAAGGTAAACTAAAGACCTTAAAAACAAGATATTATTTTTGATATTAGCGTATTAAAAGCGTAATGTCGTTACGCGATAATAATTAGTCAGCTGCCAATCTTACCTGAGCGCGAATTGCGCCAAGTATATTGGCAATTTAAGTTGAGAATGTTAGTGTGACTAACCCCTTTTCTTATTAATATAAAATTAACAATGACACCGGATATCGGGCATGCGCCAATGAGTGTAATTGCTTTGATAGTAGGGACTGTCGGAGAGTTGAGAATGAAACAGACGATCAAATTGTCACTGGTTGCAGCATCAGTTTTAGCACTAGTAGCATGCAACAAACAAGCAGAAGAACAAAAACCAGCGGAAGTTAAACTGGAAACTGAAGCACAGCAACAAGCGTACGGTATTGGTGCATCAGTAGGTAACTTCCTACAAAAAGATCTGGCTGACAAAAAAGAATTGGGTGTCGAGCTAGATCAAGCGTTATTAATGCGTGGCTTTGAAGACGCACTTGCCGGTGAAGCTAAATTAGATGAAGCAAAAATCCGTGAAGTATTAACAGCACTTGACTCGTCTGTACGTGAAAAGCAAGCAGCGAAAGCCGAAGCTGATGCTAAGAAGCACAAAGCTGAAGGTGAAAAGTACCTAGCTGAAAACGCCAAAAAAGAAGGCGTGACGGTAACGGATTCTGGCTTACAGTATGAAGTCATGACGGAAGGCGATGGTGAAAAGCCAGTCGCTACCGATATGGTAAAAGTACACTACAAAGGCACCTTGCTAGATGGTAGTGAATTTGACAGCTCATACTCGCGCAACGAGCCAGCTTCATTCCGTTTAAACCAAGTTATCCCAGGTTGGACTGAAGGCTTGCAGCTAATGAACGTCGGCTCAAAATACAAATTTACTATTCCTTCAGAGCTGGCATACGGCGAGCGTGACCTTGGTAAGATCCCAGCTAACTCAACGCTAGTATTTGAGGTTGAACTGCTTGAAATCGAAGATGGCGAAGCAGAAAAGCCAGCTGAATAATTGTATTAAGTCTTAATATCGAGTTAGCTTAAGGCAGTAAGCCTAACACTAGCTCGGTTGATATTTGCTTATTTAAAACAACTAAGCAAGATCGTAAAGACGCTAAATACAAAAAAGGTGAGATAGCTATCTCACCTTTTTTTGTGCTTGGTTCCCGCTGATTTGGCTAGTCGTCGCTATGGTTGGCGTAAAGGTTATCGATTAATTCGTCTTCAAGTTCAAAGCGCAACTCCAGTGCTTCACCTAAAGTCGACAAATCGGCATCAAAATCCTCTAGCATTTGGGTATCTTGGCTCACTTCAGCGTATTTATCATTGAAGTCCAGCGCGACGTCCGTGGTTTCGGTAATTCTTGGGTACAGAGATTGTGCCAGCTTGGCACTTTCTGGCCCCTTTTCTTGGCAGGCTTCGACAATGTTGTCATAAATTTCGAAGTGTCCTGCTGACAAGTAGTCCATCAAGATTTGACAAAACGATTGGATATCGACCTGTTCAGGTAGCGCTTTGCCATTTCGAGAAGGTGAGCATCCTGCAACTTTATAATATAAGACCAATAGTTCCTGACGCTCTGCTAACCATGCATCAATTACACTATGGCTGCCTCCCCATTTTTGTTGGGCTTGTTCTAACTGCGAAAGCATAGTGATTCTCCTAAAGCGGGTAACTTATCTCTATGGAAAGGGAAACGGCCGCAAAGGTCAACCTCTTTTTCTCTAAATGTTGAAAAAGATCAACATACTCGTGTTTTATTGAGAGTGTAATATTAGAAAATTCATAGGGATATAAAATAAAAACCACCAAGAGGTAACCTCAAGGTGGTTCAAGATAGCAGTTTAGCTTGTTGCGTATTTGTTGTGTTTTTTGTTATTGAAGGTGTTTTTTATTGTTATTTTTATAACGCGACAATTTTATACCAACCTTTTAATCGTGTTGCAAACAGTTTAATTACGGGTTTCTAGTTTTTTGTAATCAAATTTGGTGTAAACCGCGTATCAAGCTGAATTTAATCTAGATCACATTGGACGATTTCCGTGCTTAGTTTAGATAGTGCCACTGTCTAGTTAGTGATACAATTTGGTCAATTAAATTAGTATTGGAACTGAGACGCTATGAGCGAATTAAAGAACGATCGTTATTTACGAGCGCTACTAAAGCAACCTGTTGACGTCACGCCAGTATGGATGATGCGCCAAGCTGGTCGTTATCTACCAGAATACCGTGCTACGAGAGCACAAGCTGGTGACTTTATGAGCCTATGTAAAAATGCCGAATTAGCCTGCGAAGTGACGTTGCAACCTTTGCGTCGTTACCCGCTAGATGCTGCTATTCTATTTAGTGACATTTTAACTATCCCAGACGCGATGGGCCTAGGCTTGTACTTTGAAACCGGTGAAGGACCTAAGTTCGAGCGTCCAATCCAATCACTTGACGATGTAAAAAAACTGCCTAAGCTCGATCCTAACGATGAGCTCGGTTATGTTATGAATGCGGTGAGCACAATTCGTCGCGAGCTAAAAGGCGAAGTTCCGCTGATAGGCTTTTCTGGTTCACCATGGACGCTGGCCACTTACATGATTGAAGGTGGCAGCAGCAAAACCTTCGGTAAAATCAAAAAAATGGCATTTGCCGAGCCGCAAACACTGCACTTATTGCTAGATAAAGTTGCCGATTCGGTTATCGACTACTTAAACGCGCAAGTGCAAGCCGGTGCGCAATCATTGATGATATTTGACTCTTGGGGTGGGGTATTGAGCCCGCGTGATTATCAAGAATTCTCACTGCAATACATGCAAAAAATTGTTGATGGCTTAATTCGTGAGAACGATGGTCGCAAGGTACCAGTGACGCTATTTACCAAAAATGGCGGTCAGTGGATTGAAGCCATTGCGGCAACGGGCTGTGATGCTGTGGGACTGGATTGGACCATTGATATTGCCGATGCTAAACGTCGTGTTGGTGATAAAGTTGCGCTACAGGGCAATATGGACCCATCAATGTTACACGGTACACCTGAACGTATTCGTGAAGAAGTGCAGCACATTCTTGCCGGCTTTGGTGAAGGCGAAGGCCATGTGTTCAACCTGGGCCACGGTATTACTCCAGATGTCGACCCAGAAAATGCAGGTGTCTTTATTAACGCGGTGCATGAATTCAGCCGTCAGTATCATCAAAAGTAATATAAATAAAACACAAAAAAAGGAGCCTTCGGGCTCCTTTTTTTGTTATGGGTACGGCCGGTTTACGTTATTTGCTAAACGCGCGTTTCATAAAGTTAGGTGTGGCAAGCGCTCCTTTATGAATACCTGAATTATAATATTCGGTATTAAAGGTGGCTGCATCGGCATCTTGCTCACGGAAGTGAGTAAATTGCTGCGCTTTTCTTGCCATGGTTGCAGACCATAATCCGCTTGGGTAAATAGGCTGTGGGAACGGTAATGTTTGCAAGTCGACAAAGCCGACGTCGGTCATGGCATCACGCATTTCCAATAGCAGCGGCATATGCATCAGTGGCGACTCACTTTGTTGCACCAAAATCCCGCCATCGCGAAGTGCGGCTAAACAGCTTTGATAGAAAGCGTGGTTAAACAAGCCTTCTCCTGGCCCCACAGGATCGGTGCCATCGACAATAATCACGTCTACTGAGTTGGCCTCGGCTTCACGCATATACTTAATGCCGTCATCGAACATTATAGTGGCACGAGGATCGTCATTCGCTTCACAGAGCTCAGGGAAGTATTTCAACGCCATTTGCGTCACGACTTCATCGATATCAATTTGTGTGACTTGCTCCACCTCTGGGTGCTTTAGCACTTCTCGTAAAGTACCACAGTCACCACCGCCAATAATGACCACATTTTTTGGAGCCGGGTGTGAGAACAATGCCGGGTGACTCATCATCTCATGGTAGAAGAAGTTTTCACGACTACTTACCATAGTACAGCCGTCAATGATCATCAGGTTACCAAAGTCAGTGGTTTCGAACATTTCAACGTTTTGAAATGGCGATTGAATTTCATCTAATTTTTTGTTGATCCGGAGCGAAAAAGCGCTGCCATCGCGGTCGCTAATTTCGGTAAACCAACGGTTTGCTTCTAAGTTTGCCATGATTGTTTTCACACTCGAGTTTAGTTGTCGCAATTTTGCCAGCGCTTGCTGGTTTGCTCAAATGATTTTAGTCAACAATGGCAACTTTGTCGTGTTTAGTGTCGGCTTTTTGCAAACAAGACAAAATTTATCTATGCCTTTATTTTTTGGTCGCAAAGGGGCTACACGCGTATTAGAATGAGGTTTTATGAAGCACTAATCGAGAGTTGTAATGACTTGGGGTCTGCAAAGCGCACGTTCTGTTTATAATGTTACTCATTGGAGTGACGGCTATTTTGATATTAATGACCAAGGCCAATTGGTGGCGTTTCCGGATGGCGATCGAACCAAACCTGCCATTACTCTATTAGAACTGACTGAGCAGTTCAAAGCACAAGGGCTCACCTTGCCTGTGTTAGTTCGATTTACCGATATTTTAAAGCACCGAGTCGATACCTTAACTCAAGCATTTACTCAGGCAAGAGCGCAACGAGACTATCAAGGTCAATACACCTGCGTTTACCCAATCAAAGTTAACCAGCAGCGCTCTGTGGTCAGTAAGTTGTTAGCTCACCCCAGTGGTTTAGTGGGGCTAGAGGCCGGCTCAAAGCCTGAATTAATGGCCATTCTTGGCATTGCCGAACAACCCATCACTATTGTTTGTAATGGTTACAAAGACAGCGAGTTTTTGCGTTTAGCCTGTATTGGTCAAGCCATGGGCCACCACGTTAACATTGTGGTAGAAAAGCTCTCGGAGCTAGACACTTTATTGCAAGAAATTGAGGACTTAGGGGTTGAACCGGCCATTGGCATTCGCATTCGCTTAAACTCTGTCGGTAAAGGCAAATGGCAAAATACCGGTGGCGAAAAAGGCAAGTTTGGCCTGACTGCCAGCCAAGTATTACAAGCCATTGAGTTACTTAAGTCGCATAACCGCTTGCATTTAATGCAATTGGTGCACTTTCATATTGGCTCTCAAGTAGCGAATATTCGCGATATTCAACGAGCCTTAAAAGAATGTGCACGGCATTACGCTGAGTTATATCAAATGGGCGTGCCGCTGCGCACCGTTGATGTTGGTGGCGGCTTAGGTGTCGACTATGAGGGCTCGGGTTCACGCAGTGCCTGCTCTATGAACTACAGCGTGGCGGAATACGCTAAAAATGTGGTGCATGCGTTTCATGAGGTGGCTGAGCTCAATCAGTTACCCCATCCAGATATTATTACTGAGTCTGGCCGAGCGCTGACGGCACATCATGCCATGCTGATCACCGATGTTATCGACATTGAAAAAGCACCAAACCAGTTGGAGCCTGTGCAGCCTCATGCCTCCTCTCCGTTGGTGTTACAGGAGCTATGGCAGTCGTTAACTCGGTTAACGCCCAGAATGGCGTTAGAGACCTACCATGATGCCATGCACTTATTTTCTGACGCCCATGATCAATATGTTCATGGTCTAATCAGTATGCAAGAGTGGGCGCAACTGGAGCAGCTGTATTTCACAACGTTACATCGTGTGCGTGATAGCTTAACCGACAATGCCCGCGCTCATCGTGAGGTCTTGGATGAGCTAAACGAAAAACTCGCCGATAAACTGTTTGTGAATTTTTCACTGTTTCAATCATTGCCTGATGTCTGGGGGATCGATCAGTTGTTTCCCGTAATGCCGATTGATAAGTTAAACCAACCACTGACGCAACGTGCGGTTATTCAAGATATTACCTGTGACTCGGATGGTCAGATCAACAGTTATGTGGAGGGCGCAGGAATTGAATCTAGCTTACCCATTCCTGAGTACAAGCACGGTGAGCAGTATCACATTGCGATGTTCTTAGTGGGTGCTTACCAGGAAATTTTAGGAGACTTACATAACCTCTTTGGCGATACCGATTCAGTTCACCTTGAGCTCAGTGACGATGGCTACAAGCTGACTAATGCCATTAAAGGGGACAGTGTGGAAGATGTACTCAAGTTTGTTCACTACGATAAGGACGATTTGTCACGTAATTACGCGGAGAAAATCGCTGCACTGACGTTGCCAGAAGCCATTAAATCGCAGTACCTGCAAGAACTAAATGCCGGGTTGCAAGGCTATACCTATTTTGAGGACTAGTACCGTCTTACTGAAATTTTGTTGATAACAAGCGAGCCGACTAACTGGTCGGCTTAATTGTCACCAACTTTCGCGGTATGATAACGCCATACGCCAATAATAATGAATACTGTAATGCGATGAGGGAATGCATGTCGTTAATTCGTAAGCTGCTTAGTTTGCTACTTTATACTATCAACACCATTTTTTGGTTTGTGCCTATTTTTATTTGTGGCTTGATCAAGTTATTGCCAATTCCATTGCTACAAAAGGCGATGAGCTTGGTCGCTAAGTGGTGCGCCAACAAGTGGGTCGCTTGCAACTCCCTAAGCCAGAACTTAATTGCGCCATACCAACTGAATGTATCTGGGCTAGATGAGTTAAAACCAAAAGATTGGTACTTGGTGATCGCCAACCATCAAAGTTGGGTAGACATCCTAGTATTACAACGGGTCTTTCATAACAAGATCCCGTTTCTGAACTTTTTCTTAAAAAAGGAGCTGCTGTATGTGCCAGTATTAGGCTTGGCTTGGTGGGCGCTAGACTTCCCGTTTATGACACGTACCAGCAAATCACAGTTAAAAAAGAACCCGAAATTGCGTGGTAAGGACATCGAAACAACCCGTAAAGCCTGTGAAAAATTCAAAACCATGCCGGTCAGTATTGTCAACTTTGTTGAGGGAACTCGCTTCACCGAGTACAAGCACAGTAAGCAAAAAAGTCCCTTTAATCACCTGCTAAAGCCTAAAGCGGGGGGAATTGCGTTTGTAATGCAGGCCATGGGGGAGCAAATCAGCAAGGTAGTGAATGTCACTATCCATTATCCAGAGGGCGTACCAACGTTTGCAGATTTCATTGCCGGCAAGGTAAAGTCAGTGAATGTTCAGGTGGAAGTAATGCCGGTCAGTGCAAACTTAATCGGCGATTATAGTAACGACCCTGAGTTTAGGGTTCGCTTTCAGTCGGAGCTTAATACCTTGTGGCAAGCCAAAGATGCGCAAATTGCGGAGCTTGCCGACAAACAATAGTAGAGGGATAGAGTAATGTTAAAGCAAGTATTACCAAAGTGGTTTTTAGGCCTATCAGCCAGTGCTTGGTTGTTAATGAATACTTTTGTTTGTGGCCTATTGGTGTTGCTATTTGGCATTGTAAAACTATTGCTACCGCTTAAGTTTATCTCCACCGCATTGCATTTCTTTTACGGTATGTGGTGTAAAGGCAATTACATCGGGCTTAAGATCGCCTGCGACACTATCTCGGTTAAGCTACCTAAAGAACTGCAATCGCAGGGGTGGTATTTGCTTATTGCCAATCACCTAAGCTGGTTAGATATTGTGGTACTCAGTGCGTTAGACGTGTTACCAGCTCCTAAGTTTTTCTTAAAAGATGAATTAAAATACGTGCCATTTATTGGCACTGGCGCGTGGGCGATGGGGATGCCATTTATGAAGCGCGCTAGCAAAGCACAGATCGCCAAAAATCCTAAACTCAAAGGCATGGACGTGGCGCGAACCAAAGCCAGCTGTCGTAACTTTAAAGACCATCCCACCACTGTAATTAATTTTGTTGAGGGCACACGCTACACTAGAAGTAAGCATCATAAGCAGCAAAGTGGCTTTAAACACTTACTAAAACCCAAAGCCGGTGGTGTGGCTTTTGCTTTAGAAGTGTTGGCAGAGCAGCTTGATGGTATGCTCAATGCAACGCTCGCCTATGATCTTGAAGGTGAGCATATTTGCCGTTCCTTTATGCAAGGGCGGCTGGCTGCCATTGATGTCAAGCTGGAGTTCCTCGACATGAGCCAAATCCCATTGGGGAACTACCAACAAGACAAAGCCTATCGGGTGCAATTCCAAGATTTTATTAATCAGCTTTGGCTGCAAAAAGATAGCCAACTTGAAGCCCACCGGTTAGAACAGGCAAGGCCTGAACAGCCGCTAAATGAGGAGCTAGAGCAACTATGAAGTTTGATCACCTTCATGATGTTGTACAGCCTTGGCTTGAAGCAGTACCCCAAGGCACAGTCATTAGCGCATTGGTAACCAATGGCGTTGCGGCGCTGGGGTTAATGTTACTTTACTGGGTCGTTCGCCGTTTGGTTTTACCAAATGTTGAGAGTTTATTGACGCGGGTATCACCGCGCAAAATTGGTCACCTCGGGCCACAACTGAGCAAGTTCAGCGGTCGCTTTGCGCTGGTACTGTGTTTATTGGTTTTCTCGGCTTATCATGAGCGCTTGTTTGTGGCGCCGCAATGGGTGTTCGGGGTCATTGAAACGTTCGCCTATTTATTGTTGGTGATTGCTGCAGGGTTCTTACTCAGTAGTCTAGTTAACCTTGGCAACGGCGTTTATAACCTCTTCCCATTTGCCAAAGAAGTGCCTATACAAGGCATTGTTCAAGTGATTAAGCTGATGATTTTTATTGTTTGTACGATATTAGTTGTCAGTATTTTGGTGGATAAGTCGCCAACCTATATCTTATCTGGTTTTGGTGCGATTGCGGCAGTGATCATACTGGTGTTCAAAGACACCATTTTAGGTTTGGTTGCCAGTATCCAAATTGCGGCGAACCGCCTGGTGACCACCGGTGACTGGATCCAAGTAGATGCCTTTGGGGCAGATGGAGAGGTCATTGATTTGGGGTTGAACACGGTGAGAGTTCAGAACTGGGATAATACCGTGACGACGATCCCTACCTATATGCTGATCTCCGACTCATTTAAAAATTGGCGCGCCATGCAAGAGTCTGCGGGGCGACGCATCAAGCGTGCGATACATATCGATTTTACCAGTATTGAACTCTTAGACGAGGATAGAAAAGCACAGCTATACCAGCAGTACTCGTTACTTAGTGAGCTTGAATCTGTGCCAACAGACATCACTAACCTGGGGCTGTTCCGGCGCTATGCCGAGGCCTATTTAAAACAGCATGAAGCCATCAGTCCAGATTGTTTATGCATGGTGAGGGAGCTGGCTCCAACGCACCATGGTTTACCATTGGAATTCTATTGCTTTAGCAGTGATAAACGCTGGGTTTTTTATGAGCATTTGCAGGCCGATATACTGGATTATATGTTAAGTGTGATGCCAAGCTTTGGCCTCAGACCTTATCAAAGTGTCAGCGACTATTTTGGTGCCCATCGAGTCAAAGTTAAGGCGTCGGCGAGCAAGATTGAGCAGCAATAAATAAAAGCAGAGGCCCGTTTGGGCCTCTTAGCTAGTTATAAGTTACCCACCACTAAGCCATATACCACAAAACCAAGTAAAAGTTGCCAGATGGCCGGCTTGAGCCATTTTAATACCGCAAAGCCTAGTGCCACAGCAACAATATCCGTGACACTGTGCACGGCTGCAAGCCAGATAGGCTGGTAAAATGCAGCGGCTAAAATCCCCACCACACCGGCATTGAGGGCGGCGCTAATGCTGGCAAATTTCGGCATGGCAATAAGCCGTTGCCATTGATTGATAAAGGCCCACATCAGCAGTAACCCCGGTAAGAAGATAGCCACCGTAGCAATACTGGCGCCTATCAAGGGATGAGTGTTGTTCACCGTGGCTCCCAAGAAACTAGCAATAGTAAACATGGGACCTGGGATCGCCTGAGCGGCGGCATAAGCGGTTAAGAAGCTCTCCTGTGGAAGGTTATCTACACTGGTTTGCAGTAAGGGGAGTACCACATGGCCGCCACCAAACACTAAGGCACCAGCCTGATAAAACTCAGCAAAAATGGCACTTGGTAAACTCAAAAAGGTGAGTAGAAATAAGGCCGCAAAAAGGCCAAGCACAGCCCAGTTGGTGTTGCCTGAGGTTGAGTGCTGCTCTGAGGGAGCATTGCTAAAAGAGTAAAAATACCCAGCGATGGCAATGACAATTAGAACACCGAGCTGAGAGCTTAAACTGGGTAACAATAGTAAAGCCAGAGTGGCAAAAAAGGTCACCACTTTGAGTGCTGTGGTTTTGCAAAAGCTCTTTGCCATGCCTAGTACAGCATCTGCGACGATCACTACCGCAAACAGCTTGAGTCCGTATATGACAGCCAATGCCGAGCCCGATAATTGCTCTGCCGTAAGTGCTAGTACGGTCATAATCAAAAAAGAGGGCAGGGTGAAACCTAAAAATGCCGCTAAGCCACCAAGTGCTCCGCCTTTTTCTAGGCCAATGGCAAAACCCACTTGGCTGGAGCCTGGACCAGGTAAAATTTGTGAAAGGCTAATCATGTTGGCATAACGCTGTGCGCTTAGCCATTGTAAATTATCAACAAAGTGCTTCTTGAAGAAGCCTAAGTGCGCAGCTGGGCCACCAAAGCTGGTGCAGCCAAGTAGAAAAAATTGATAAAAAATTCTCAGAAACATAGTTCACCTTGTGATATCGTTAACCTTATATCCTTACAGTTTTTTATTACAGTATTATGACTTTCTACTATGAAAGCTCAGGTGGGATACAGTTTATGGGCTTAAAGCTTTTTACATTTATCGCCGTGCTCCTTGTCAGCACCGCGAGTGTAGCAACGGAAATCAATGTTGCTATTGACCATGCACCACCTTACAGCACCGTTGAAGGGGATACTAAGCCTGAAGGATTAATACTTGATATTCTGGCCAGCATTAATGCCCACAGTAAATCCGGCTTTACCCTTAATCCAGTGCCTTGCCCATTTTCTCGTTGCGTTCGGATGTTAGCGCGCGGTGAGGTGGATGTCATGGGAGGCTTAATCAAAACGGCACAACGAAAAAAACTGATAGAGTTTGTCGAGCCACCTTATATGACACTCTATTCATCCTTTGTGTTTTACGCCAACCGCGACAGCGATATTCAAGTAGAGAGCTACCAAGACTTATACGCGAAACGCATTGCAGTGATGCGCGGTGGAGCCTTTTATCCAAAATTTGATGACGACAGACAACTGAATAAAGTACCGGTGTTTAGCGAGCAGATTGCCTTTGACCTATTACTCAAAGAGCGTGTGGATTTGGTTATTGCCGTGGAAGATACTGCAGAGGTGGCAATGTCCGTGCTACAGCAACCAATCGAGCGGTTGCGGAAAATGAATTACCGCCATACCCAGCCAATTTATGGTTATATGGCGATGAGCAAAAACTTCCACAAGACCCCATTGGCAAAGAAAATCCGCGCTTCGATGAAACAACTAACGAGCGCAAAACAGCTAGATGCCATAGTGGCTAAATATCAACTTCCCCCCGTCACAATGGATAATGCTGACACCCCAGCGGGAGAAACTAACCCCTAATCCTCAGATGCTTCAGCAAGTATTCATACGACGTTGCAACAATAGTATTAACTTTAAATAAATGGATGCGTGTTATGTTGGCAAAAAAAGTATTGATTGGTGCTGCGGTTGCCGTAGCGTTATCTGGCTGTGAAATGAATAATACTGGCAAAGGGGCTGCCATCGGTGCGGCAGCAGGTGCCGTGCTGGGTAAAGCAACGGGTAATCATAAAGATAAACGTTTAGCCATTGGTGCTGCGGTAGGAGCTATTGCTGGCGCCGCGATCGGCAATTATATGGACAAGCAAGAAGCGGCAATGAATCAAGAGCTTGCGGGCAGTGGGGTGAAAGTAGTGCGAGAAGGCAATGAAATGCGCCTGATCTTACCCTCTAATATTACGTTCGCAACTGAGCAAGCCAGTATTAGCCCAAACTTTTACAGTACCTTACAAGGGATTGCGAAGGTAATGAAGCAGTACGACAAGACCTACCTCAACATCATTGGTCATACCGACTCCACAGGCACAGCCAGCTTTAACCAAACCTTGTCAGAGCAGCGAGCTGAGAGCGTAAAACGCTATTTGCTATCGCAGCAAGTATTAGCAGCGCGAATATACGCCGAAGGCATGGGGGAGACTCAACCTATCGCCAGTAATGGTACTGAGCAAGGGCGCGCGCAAAACCGCCGTGTTGAAATAAAAATTGTCCCTAACCGCGCTTCATAATTTCATATCAGAGTACGAGAGTAAGTGATTACTCTCGTACTCTGTTTTTAATCAAAAGGTTTCACAAATTACGTCGGCTTTACAAGTAATGACAGTGACGTTGGTGTAGCCTAGGCGGGTGAGCTGCTCAGCAGCAAATACCGCTCGCCCACCTGCGGCGCAATGCAAATAAATCGGCCTATTGGCATCTTTTTCTATTTCCGGCAGCTTAAACTCCAATAATCCACGGGGAATATTGACCGCCTCGTTGGCTGCCTTTTGCTGGTGCTCCCCAGGTTCTCTTACATCAATCAGTAGCCCCTGATTTTGGGCAATTTCCGCTTTTGCCTGTTTAGCATCGACACAACGTTGATTAGGCTTGACCGTTTTTAATACATCTTGCACTGAATTGAGCATGATACTCTCCTTTTTCTGCTAATTGCTGTTCAGTATGGCATTAGCCTTCTTGAATACCCAACTTTTTCAAAATGGTGATCATGGGGCACCAGCGAGTGAATGCAGACTGCACTAGGTTTACACAAATAAAAACACTGAACCAAACCCAGCTAGGATCAACATAGTGGGTTAATAGCAGTGATACTGCAAACATAACGCCTGCTATCAGGCGCAATAAAGGATGAAGTGTCATAAGTCGCTCCGTAATATTAGTGTTTTCTAATATTAGACTTTGCTAATCTTTTTGTCTATACTTTGTTCTAAAATAAATCTGAGGAGCCGTTATGGACCTGTCGCAAATGGCTGAGAACGCTGAACAAGCGGAAGCTTTACTGAAATTAATGGCCAACAAAAATCGCCTAATGATTTTATGCTCACTGCAAAAGCAGGAGCTAAGCGTCAGTGAATTAAATCAGGCCGTGCCCCTAGCACAGTCTGCACTGTCCCAGCATTTGGCGAGTATGAGAAAGGCAGACATAGTGACCACGCGGCGCGAGGGAGCCACCATTTACTATCGTGTCAGTGATCCCAAAGTCGCGCTATTACTGGAAAGCTTATATCAATTATTTTGTGCTTAAGAGCAAATAGGTAAAGAGTGGTTATGGAAAAAGTAGATAGTGCCATTAAACGCAGTTTACAGGGGAGCATACCTGTTATGCTCTTCCTTGTTGCTGTGGTGGTAGGAATTTTTGCGCTGCAAATGACACCTCGTGAGGAAGAGCCACAAATAGTGGTGCCTATGCTCGATATTCACGTTGCAGTGCCCAACACCGCTGCGCCTGAAGTGGCGCGTTTGGTGACGACTCCATTGGAAAAGTTATTGCTGCAAATACCCGGAGTGGAGCATGTGTACTCTACCACGCAAACCGGTGGTGCGGTCGTCACTCTGCGCTTCCATGTGGGAGAAGACCGCGAGAAAGCCATCCTCAACACGTACACTAAACTGTATGCGAACCAACATCAGATGCCGGGATTAGTAAAGGGTTGGCAAGTTCGGCCTATTGAAGTGGATGATGTGCCGATATTGATGCTAGGGCTCAGTAGCGAGGATCCTGAGCGCTATAGTGATTATGAACTCACACGCTTTGCCCAAGAACTATCTATAGAGTTACAGACCATTGCCGACACCAACGAAGTGACGGTGATCTCAGGCCGAACTCGTGCACTGCGAGTTGAGTTGAATTTAACCGCATTAGCCGCGCATCAAACCACCCCTATGGATATCCTCAGCGCCATTCAAGCATCAAATCAAGTCGAGCAGGTGGGCCAAGTTGTCGCAGGAAGTCAGGCAATCCGTTTTGAATCTGGCGATGTGCTACGGAATAAAACGGCACTTGAGCAGTTAGTGGTGAATGTCATTAATGGTCAGAGTGTCTACTTAAAAGACGTTGCTACTATTATCGATGGCCCAACGGAAGCCACCAGTTATCAGTGGTTAGCAAGCCAAGGTAAGCAACAAAATGCCCCTATGGTCACGCTCAGTATCGCGAAACAAAAAGGCAGTAATGCAGTGACGGTGGCAGAGCAAAGTTTGGCGCTCATGAGCGAGTTGCAGCAACAACTCTTGCCGCCTGAGGTGAAGGTGACGGTGCTACGTAACTACGGTGATACCGCCGATGACAAAGTCAATAACCTGACCTCAAGTCTGGCATTTGCGGTGTTTACTGTGGTGGTCTTTGTCGGTGTCTTTTTAGGCTGGCGCCCAGCGCTGGTGGTGGGCCTTGCCGTGCCCATTTGTTATGGCATTACCCTAGGGCTGGATTTTGCTTTTGGCTATACCATTAATCGCGTTACCTTATTTGCTTTGATCCTCTCTCTTGGGTTGCTGGTGGACGATCCCATCACAGGTATCGATAACATTAGCCGCTTTATTCATAACAGCGATGATGACGACAAAGACAGCAGCATCATTGCTGCAATGAGCGAGATAAAGTCAGCGCTGTTAATGTCGACCCTAACCATTGTTATGGCCTTCATTCCTCTGGCTTTTATCACCGGCATGATGGGCCCCTATATGGCGCCAATGGCATTCAATGTGCCAGTCAGTGTGATTGCCTCCACCTTAGTGGCTTTTTTAGTCACGCCGTGGCTCGCGAAAAAGCTAATAAAAAAGCAAGTGATGCCTGTGCAGCAAAGCCCCAGTCAGTCTCTATATGGGCGTATTATGCTGCCGATTTTATCGCGGCCAAAACGAGCGAAATGGGTATTATGGGGGGTACTTGGGCTGTTTGTAGCAAGTGCCAGCCTGCCGGTTTTTCGTGCCGTGCCACTTAAGTTACTACCATTTGATAATAAAAGCGAAGTGCAGGTACTGATTGATATGCCTGAGGGTACTAGCTTAGAAACCACTGCGGCAATGACGCGCAAGGTACAAGATATTGTTTGGTCTGTGGCAGAAGTTACGGATGTTGCCGCGTACGTTGGTAAACCTTCAAGCATGGACTTTAATGGCATGGTAAGGGGATACTATCGACGCTATGGCAGTCACTTGGCTGAGTTACGAGTATTGCTTGTGGATAAAGCTGAGCGTGAACACCAATCACACGCGGTTGTCATGCGCTTGCGTGAAAAGTTGCAGCATCTGAATCAGCCATTGACCCGCATTAAAGTCGTTGAAGTGCCGCCGGGCCCTCCCGTTTTGAGCACCCTTGCTGCAGAGGTGTATGCCGATCCTTTTGTACCTCGAGAGCAACAACAATTGGCAGCACAGCAGTTAGCTGAACGCCTAAAGCGCGAACCACATGTGGTTGAAGTCGATACCTCGATGGCACAGCCGACCGTGTTACAGCGCTTTGTGGTGGATAAGCACAAAGCCGCGTTATCTGGCGTCGCTACTCAAGATGTTAACCAGGCGCTCAACATTGCCAGCAGTGGCGTGCAGGCCGGGTATTTATACGTGGAAAACGAAGCCGCGCCAGTGCCTTTGCAGCTAATGGTGAGTTATCAAGACCGCAATCAATGGCAGAACCTATTAGCGCTGCAGGTGCGTGGTCGTCAAGAGTTGGCTAAAACCACGCAAGCGTATGGCTTAGAACAAGCAGCCCAGCCTTTGGTTGCTATTGCTGAGTTGGGTGAGTTGACCACCATTGCCAGCGCTCCCATTATCCACCGCAAGGATCTCAAAGAAGTGATTTATGTCTTTGCAGAGCTCAATGGTCGTACTCCAGCTGCCGTTATCGCTGATGTGGTGGCAGATGAAAATGGTCATAACGAGCAGACACACTGGTCGCAACGCACCTTCTTAAATAGTGGTGGTGGCCAGAGCTGGTCTATGCCTGAGGGAACCGAGTATACCTTTACCGGTGAAGGGGAGTGGCGCATTACCATTGATGTATTCCGTGATATGGGCATTGCTTTTGCTTTCGCGCTGGCGGCCATTTTTGTCATTTTACGATTGCAAACGGCATCTAGCAGCTTGTCGCTGATTATTATGTCGGCTATTCCATTAACGATGATAGGGATTATGCCGGGCTTTTGGTTATTGAATCAGTTTGGTGAGCGGGTCATCGCCGGCGCGCCCGAGCCGGTATTATTTACCGCTACGGCAATGATAGGGATGATAGCGCTGGCTGGGATCGTGGTGAGAAACTCACTGATCTTAGTCGAGTTTATTAATCAATCACGAGCTTCAGGTATGGCATTACTGGATGCGCTTATTGCAGCTGGAAGTGTCAGAATGAGGCCGGTCTTGCTCACCGCAGGCACCACACTATTGGGCAACTTAGTGATTATTTTAGACCCCGTATTCAGTGGCTTAGCGTTGGCAATTATTTTTGGCATCATCGCATCAACCTTGTTTTCGCTGTTAGTGGTACCCGTGGTGTATTACCTAGTCTTTCGTAATAAACCGGAACTTGCTAATCCATCCAACACCTCGTCAACTCAGGAGTCGTATCATGCTTCGTAAACAGTTTATTTATCCCCTCTTAGCTATTATCGGCTTACTGTTGCTGGTGGTTTGGCTTGCGGGAGGCTTCGCTGACAAGCTGGCTCCCGGTGAAAAACCGTTACCAAGCGCGTATCAAGGACAGACTTACGTGGTTGAGAAAGCGCCTCTTCAGGTGATTGAGCAACTGCCAGCCAGTGTGGTCGCAAAGCAAAACACACTGGTGTCGAGCCGCTTACTGGCTGAGCTTAAAACCTTAAATGTACGCGCAGGAGATCAAGTGCAAGCCGGACAGCTACTCGCAACGCTAGATGATGCTGAGCTAAAGGCACAATTACAGCGAGTGGCCGCTGAGCAGGCTGCCAATACTGCTAAGCTAACGCAAGCAAAGAAGCAGCTTGCCCGCAGTAAAGCACTAAATGAGCAAGGCTTGGTGGCCATTAATCAAATGGATGAATGGCAAGCCAGAGTGAATGAGCTGACAGCGCAGGGGCAAGCGCTCAGTGAGGCGTATCGCAGTGCAGAAGTCGCTCTGGGTTACACTCAGATTGTGGCGCCCATTTCAGGTAAAGTCGTCGAGCGCCTAAAAGAGCCGGGCAGTTTACTTCGCCCTGGTACAGCGATTGTGTCATTGCTTAATCCGCTGCAACTGCAAGTACAAGTCGCCGTTAGAGAGAGTCAAATTACGGCGGTGAATTTGGGCCAACAATTCACTGTCCATATTCCTGCACTGAACATCACTCAACCAGCGAAGGTCACGGAGATGCACCCACTGGCCAATAGCCAGGCTCGCAACTTTAGGATTAAGCTGGATATGGCGCTAATGCCAAAAGTGATACCAGGCATGTATGCCCTAGTCGATTTGCCACTCAATGAGCAAAGTGCGATCACCATTCCGAGCCAATACATACTGCGTCAAGGGCAGTTAGCCATGGTGAAAGTGGTTGCACAAGGTAAGATCCACAAACGCTATGTACGTGTCGGTGAAACCCGAGATAATCGCACTCACATCATCAGTGGGCTTGCAGCCGGTGAGGTGTTAGCACTTTAGTTAAATAGCAAGTTGGCTGGCACATTAGCAGCAATGCGCCAGCCTGCTTTTATATGAAAGTCGCAATTTCCGAGAGTGATTTTTTAACGGTGGCATGCTTAGGGATCGTGGCATCCTCACTGGGGTACCCGGCAACCAAGAGCATATAGGGGCGCTCATTATCGCGATTGCGGCCACATAATTCAGTGAGAAAGCTCATGGGTTTTGGAGTATGAGTTAACGTGGCTAGCCCAGCGTTATGCAGTGCTTGGATTAAAAACCCAGTAGCAATTCCTACCGATTCATGAACATAGTAATTGGTCTGTTTATCCTCCACATGAACTCCTCCTTTTTTCTGGCTGAAAATAGCAATCAACCACGGTGCATGTTCTAAGTAAGGCTTTTGGGCATCAGTGCCTAGAGGCTTCAACGCATCCAACCACTCATCGCCAGCTCGGCCTTGGTAAAAAGACTGTTCCAATTCTTCAGCAGCAACACGGATTTGTTTTTTCTTTTCTGGGTTACTGATGGCAACAAAATGCCAGGGCTGGTGGTTAGCTCCACTTGGCGCCGTGCCGGCGGCTTTAATACAGGCCTCGATGATCTCCTGAGGCACGGCTCTATCACTAAAGGCGCGGATGCTATGGCGCCTTTTACTGTTAGCTAAAAAGTCCTCGGCGCGACTTAGCATTTCTTGTTGTGGGTACTCGATAAAGTCATTGAGTGGCTGATTGATATGATCTTGCATGTTAATCATTCCTTTTTTGTGACTGAAAAGTGGCTTTAGTGTTTCAGTGTTTACTTTTGTTTTCAATTGATATGTGTTTGTTAATTGTTAGTACCTGAGGTAAGTGGTATAAAGGCGCAATAATAAAAATCCGAAAGGGAATAATAATAATGCTCGAAATAACAGGACTTTCAAAAACTTATGACAATGGTGTTTATGCTCTGCGAGGTCTAGATCTGACCATTCCAAAAGGGATGTTTGGCCTTCTTGGCCCTAATGGTGCTGGTAAATCATCTTTGATGCGGACTATCGCAACACTCCAATCCGCAGATGAAGGCTCAATACAGTTTGATGGAATTGATGTTTTAAAAGAACCAAAAGCATTGCGTGAACGACTGGGCTACTTACCTCAAGATTTTGGTGTTTATCCTCGTGTTAGTGCTTATGATTTATTAGATCATATGGCTATTTTAAAAGGGTTAAATAACAAGAAAACGCGCAAGGAAGCCGTTGACGGCTTGCTGGCACAAACTAACCTATATGAACATCGTAAAAATGCTGTCAGCGGGTTTTCTGGAGGCATGCGTCAGCGCTTTGGCATAGCGCAAGCGTTACTTGGCGATCCTGATTTGCTCATCGTTGACGAACCCACCGCAGGTCTAGACCCTGAAGAGCGAAACCGTTTTCATAACCTTTTAGTGGGTCTTGGTGAAAGCAAAGTCGTTATCTTATCGACTCATATTGTAGAAGATGTCTCTGAGCTCTGCCCGAATATGGCGGTATTGGCTAGCGGTCAAATCTTGCTTGAAGGTAACCCCGTCGCGCTTACTAAACAGTTACAAGGGAAAATTTGGCGTAAGTCGGTAACTCTTGCGGAAGCAAAAGAAGTAGAACAAAGCTTACCTGTGATCTCGAAACGCCTATTTGCGGGCCAGACTTTACTTAATGTATTTGCTGACCATGCTCCAGAGGGCTTTGAAGCGGTACCTGCCGATTTAGAAGACGTCTATTTTTCTACACTGCATTCTCATCGTAGCAGCCAGGCAGCGTAAGGAGTAGGTAGATGCTATTTAAGATGATGTGCTTTGAGCTGCGCTACTTTATCCGTCAGCCTTCTTTTTATGTGACTTCTCTGGTGCTATTTTTGCTGACCTTTTTTGCTTCCGTTTCTGATGCTGTGCAAATTGGTGGTGGGGGGAATGTCAATATCAACTCTCCTTATACTATCTTGCAAACCATTAGCATTATGACGATTTTTTCCATTTTCTTGGTGGTAAACTTTGTTGGTAGTGCGGTAATAAGAGATGACCAAAGTAAGTTCAGCGAACTTATTTTGAGTAAACCCCTACATTTAGCTCAGTACCGTTTGGGCCGATTTCTTGGCGCTTATCTTGTCACTTTGTTTGTTTTTTCAATGTGTTTGGTTGGGATATGGGTAGGTTCAAGTATTGGTGGACTAGTTGGTTGGTTAGATGAGGAGCTAATTGGCCCTAACAAGCTCAGCTATTACCTAACACCACTATTTATAATTGCAGCCCCTTCGCTGTTCTTTATGGCGAGCTTATTCGCACTTGTCGCACAAAAGTTTAGAACCATGATAGCGATGTATTTAGTTGCCGTTGGTTTATTTGTGACTTACCTTGTGGCGAATAGCATCTTTTCAGATATAGAATACCGTACTATTGCTGCATATTTGGACATGTTCGGCTTATCGGCTATTTCAGCACAATCAGAGTACTGGACCATTGCAGACCGAAATACATTAGTTATAAAGTTGGTAGATGAGCTACTCTATAACCGTTTAATATGGGTATCTATTGCGCTAATAAGCTTATTTGCCTTAACACTAAAAACATCTCATTATTTACCACAAAAGCAAAAAACCAAAAGCAAAGCAAAAGGGACTGGCAGTCAAGCTACCGCCTTGCAGAACCGATTTGACTATAAAGCTGGTGCTGGCAGCTCGTGGGCACACTTATGCACCCGAACCGCTTTTGAAGTTAAGCAAGTCATAAAAAGCTACCCATTTCTAGTGTTGTTGATTTTGGCCGTTGCAACCTTGATCCCGGGGCTGGTCGGCTCATTTAACTGGTACGGTACGGAAGTGTGGCCAGTAACTTTTCAAATGGTAGAGCTCATTCGTGGAAGCTTTTGGCAACTCTTGTTAATTGTATTAGTTTATTACAGCGCTGAGATAGTATGGCATGACCGCGAGTCTCGAATGGGAGATATTATTGATTCTTACCCTGTTGCAAACTGGGTATTTTGGGTGTCTAAGTATATCGCTTTAGTGGCGGTGATGTTGTTGCTATGTGTTTTTGGTAGTCTAATTACCATTAGCTATCAACTACTGTCGGGTGTTACACAGATAGACATTGCACAATATATTGTGCGTTTGGGCTATCTATTTGTATTAGGCTTTGCATTCCAAACGACATTGGCATTTTTGATACAGGTTATAAGCCCTAGCAAGTATATGGGTATGGGACTTTTTGTGGTCTATGCCATTATCTCGATAGTTCTGAGTAACTTTGGTTTTGAGCACAGGATGTATCATTTGGGTGACACTCCTTCAGTGCCTTACTCAGACATAAATGGTTATGGTCACTTCCTCACAGCGGCTCATTGGTACAATTTGTATTGGCTTGGCTTTAGCATGATATTAGCGACATTGAGCTACGCACTTTGGCCTCGCGGGGCAGGGCAAAATCTGAAATCACGAATTACGCAGATCAACTATCAACTAGGAAAAACTGGTAAAGCACTCCTTGCATGCGGAGCATTGATTTTTATTGGTAGTGGCAGCCATATTTATTACAACACGCGAGTGGTAAACGAGTTTATCTCACAAGATGAAACGGAAGATATCGCAGAGCAATATGAACTACAGTTTGCACAATTCCGTGACGATCCAGTTCCAGTAACGCTAGATGTTCAGCTTGATGCAGAGATCTTTCCCAAAACTCGGCGAATTGAAGCAAAAGTAAAGTTATTAGTTGAGAACCGCTCAGACACAGAGATAACTCGACTCTTGGTTAACAAACCGAGTCATACCTTAGAGTGGCATGTAGAGATGGCTGGGGCAACGCTTGGTAAAGAAGATAAAATGTTCAATCATGCTTGGCTCGAATTCTCACAACCAATGGTTCCAGGTGAACAGCGCGAGCTCACCATGTCAGTTGTGCGTCAAACGCTGGGCTTTGTAGATAGAGGCAATGATGTCACATTGGTGAACAATGGTACTTTCATTGATAACTCCACTTTATTTCCAACTTTTGGTTACAGTATATACAAGCAAATCCAAGATAAAAGTGAGCGTCGTCAACGCGGTCTAGAGCCACTGAAGCGTGGCAATAAGATTGAGGAAGCACAATATCATCATGAGCCATTATTTGCGGAAAACTTTGTTACATTCTCGGCAACTGTGACGACGGATGAATCACAAGTTGCAATGGTGCCAGGCTACTTGCAGTCCAAACAAACGAAACGCGGTCGTACAACTTATGTCTACGAAATGGATGCGCCTATGCTGCACTTCTATAACATTTTATCCATGGACCTAGAAGTAAGACGTGAGCAGTATAAAGGTATTACACTAGAAGTGTATTACCATGAAGACCATGCATGGAACGTTGATACAATGTTACAGTCGATAAAAGATTCTATTGACTATTTCACCCGAGAATTCGGGCCCTATCAACATAAGCAAATGCGTATTGTTGAGTTCCCTCGCTACCGAGATTTCGCTCAAAGCTTTGCTAATACGGTACCTTACTCTGAGAATATTGGCTTTTTAACGGACACACGCAATTCTGACAATATTAATGTACCCTACTATGTTACTTCACATGAATTAGCTCACCAATGGTGGGCACACCAAGTGATAGGAGCAAATGTTGAAGGTTCAAATATCTTGTCAGAAATGTTGTCGCAATATTCAGCAATTATGGTGATGAAAGAAAAGTATGGTGAGCACAACCTACGTAAGTTTCTCAAATATGAACTAGACAGTTATTTAAGAGGACGAGGTTCTGACCCTTATGAAGAACGAGCGTTAGCTAGGACCGTGGGGCAGCAATACATTCACTACAATAAAGGCTCTGTAGTAATGTTAGCACTCCATGACTTACTTGGAGAGCAGCGGCTCAATAGAGCATTAAGAGAGTTCTTAGATGACTATCGCTTTAGAACGGATGTCTTCCCAACCACATTAGACTTTTTGACCTATTTAAAAGATGGCGCTTCAGAGCAAGAGCAAGTGTTTATTGAAGACCAGTTTAATGCAATTACCTTGTATGAACTGAAGCTTGCAGATGTTGAAGTACAAGAAGCGGTGCAAGAAGGTGAGCTTCATACTATGACCTTAACAGTAAATGCGGCTAAAAAGCATGCAGATGGTGAAGGCAACGAAGAAGAGATCCCGCTCAATCAAGAGATTGATATTGCCTTATTCTCTGCCGATCCAAATACCATTCAAAGTGATGAAACGCTGCTATATCTACAAAAGCATGTGATTACATCAGGTGAAAATAAGATCGAATTGAAGGTCAAAGAGTTGCCAAAGTTTGCCGGTGTTGATCCATTTGTAAAATTGATAGACAAGAAAACAGCCGATAATATCAAGTCACTCTAATCTATATATAGGCAGGAGAGGGCTTTTTCGAAAGCCCTCATTCGTTTTCAAAGGAAAGTTATGCCAGATTTATTGCAATTAGCAAAGGTGTCAAAGCGGTACGCTTCTGTAACCGCTGTTGATAACTTGAGCTTTAACGTTAAACAGGGTGAAATCTTTGCACTGCTCGGTCCAAATGGCGCAGGAAAGTCATCTTTGGTGAGGATGCTGGTGGGATTTACTTTTCCCGATAGTGGCACAATTACAGTTAGCATTGAAGGACAGCAATACCGGTCAATTCCCCATGGGAGTTTGGGTTACCTACCTGAAGATAGGGGGTTGTATGCTGAAAAAACTGTGCAGCAGAACCTGCTTTATTTTGCCAAATTGCGCGGCGTCGAAAAAGCTGAAGCTCTAGCACAAATTGCATCTTGGTTGGCAAAGTTTGATCTAGAGGATAGAGCGCAAGATCCTCTGAAGTCGTTATCAAAAGGTAATCAACAAAAAGTGCAATTAATATCGGCGATTTTACATAAACCCAAGGTTGTTTTGCTCGATGAGCCTTTCTCTGGGCTTGATCCTATCAATCAAGAGAATGTAGTGGTGTTTTTAGAAGAGCTAAAAGCTCAGGGCATGACGGTTATCTTAAGTGCACATCAGATGGCGATGGTGGAAAAGCTCGCCGACCGAATGTTGTTAATGAATCATGGGCAAACTGTATTGTATGGCACATTAGCAGAAATTAAACAGGACGTTGGTGTCGGTATTGATATTACGTTGAGCTTTACTGAGGAGACCAAATATACGGAGCTCCATTTAGGTGACTACGAGGTTACCTGCACGCAGCTAACTGGAAGTAAAATTAAGCTTGTGTTGAGCAATTCGTTGCACCTTAACTCACTACTTGCTGACTTGTCTAAATTAGCAACTTTGCAGGGAATAGAAACAAAAACGATGGATTTACATCAACTTTACCTAAAAGCCATTGAGACCCATCAAGGAAAAGTGCAAGCGCAGGAGAACCGAGATGCCTCATAAGTTGCAACAAATAATCCAGGTCACAAAGTGGGAGTTTATGTATTTTTTTAAACTCAAGCAGGAGATAATAGGTAAAGCGATTATGCTCGCGGTAGGACTAGTTATCTACTTCTGGCAAAGTGCTTCATTTTTGGAGAGCAAACAGTATGTAATTGCTACACCTAATACCTTGAACGTATCACTATTGCCTGAACCACTGTTACTGAAGCAGGTAGAGGCCTCAAAAGCGCAGCTGCTAAATCAGTTGGAACAGGAGGAGATTGATGGCATTTTGGTACTTTATGAACAACAAGGGAAGGCGTTACAGTTTGAGCTTTTCACGTTAGGTAAAATGTCTTGGCAGAATGACTTAGAGGTCGCACTAACGCAGTTTTATGGCAAGGAGTTGGCTCAGCGCTTTAATTTGACTGCGACTCAGCTCGAGCTGTTACAGCAGCCGGTGGTTGTTACCAATCATTATATTAAAGATGCAGTTAAGGAAGCGCACAATCAGTCTTCCATGACTGCATTTGGTGTGATGGTACTGATGCTTATCGGTATTTTTACCTCATTTGGGCAGATATTTATTTCTATCACAGGTGAAAAGCAGCAGCGCGTTACCGAGCAATTATACGCTTGTATGAGTGCACAAACGTGGATTGACGGCAAAATATTTGGCCAAATGCTGCATTGTTTAAAAGCCATGCTAAGTGCCTTGCTCTCATTTCTGTTAGCAATGGCATTCATACAGGTCGTGCTTAAAAACGAAGCCTTGGACTTTTCAGTGGTTGATTTTGCAATGCTTCCTTGGTTTATGCTGTTCGCGATAGTTGGCCTTTACATGGCAACGGCCTTTATGGCGGCAATTGCTGCAGCCATTGATGATCCAAACCATAGTGGCAAGACTGGATTTATGATGATCCCCATCTTACCCATTGTCATCGCGTTTATGATTGTTGATAGTCCTAGTAGCTTTGCTGTAAATATCTTAAGCCTGTTCCCACTTACCGCATTTGTGGTGATGCCAGTAAAAATGGCGTTAATTGAAGTTCCTATCTGGCACGTGCTGTGTGCACTAATGAGTGCATTGGTTGGCTGCTACCTGATCCGTGTTGCTGCTGGTCGATTGTTTAAAGCGGGAATGGTGATGTATGGTAAAGAGCCATCCCTAAAGGATATGTTGCGCTGGGTTTGCAAACCGCAATAAAGGTGCCAGCTTACAATTGCCTAAGTATATCGCTATGATTATATTTCGGCCATAATCATAGCTTATAGCATAAGAGTGTAAGAAGTTGTATCAACATATTGATATTAATAGAAATAGTATAAATCTCCCCACGGGTAAAGCAGTATGCGTTGGCAGGAACTACGTAGCACATGCCAAAGAGCTCGATAATCCGATCCCAAATAGCCCTTTGCTATTTATCAAGCCTGCTACTAGCTTAGTCGCTTTTGAAGATGAAATTATTTTGCATAGGGCGTTAGGAGAGCATCATTACGAGGCCGAGTTGGCGCTTCTTATTGGTACTACTATAACAGCAAAGACCCAAAACCCTCTTAAAAATATTGCCGGACTGGGGGTAGCGCTGGATCTAACACTTCGGGCACTACAAACTGAGCTTAAGGCTCAAGGTCATCCTTGGGAGCGTGCCAAAGCCTATGATGGTAGCTGTCCTGTTAGTCCATTTGTGCGCTGTGATGAAGCGACCTTGACGGGTAATATAGAGTATCGCTTTTGGCAAAACGGCTTGCTGCGCCAGCACGGCGAGTCACGTTTAATGATTTTCTCAATGGCGTCATTATTACAAGAAATTAGCCAATACTTTACCCTAATGCCAGGTGATATCGTATTAACTGGGACCCCACAAGGGGTGGGTTGTTTGGCCGATGGTGATGCGTTAACACTACAATTGGCAAACCAGCAGCCATGGCAAGCCCAGGTGCAGCTCAGCTAACTTAGAACTCTTTTTTCAGGCATTAAAAGTCGTTACCATAAGGCTATTGCCTTACCCAAGGAGCAGTTATGAAAATCAAGCCGTTAGGCACCCCTTTCTCTAACACCGCGTGTAAGGTTTTACTGTGCGGTGGTGGCGAGTTAGGCAAAGAAGTGGTTATCGAGTTTAAGCGTTTGGGTGCCGAAGTGATAGTGCTTGATCGCTACGAAAACGCGCCAGCGATGCAGGTGGCGGACCGCAGCTATACCTTGTCGATGCTAGACGGCGACAAGCTCAAAGCGATTATTGAACAAGAGCAGCCCGACTATATTGTCCCTGAAATAGAAGCTATCGCGACAGCCGAGCTCGTGGCGTTAGAAGCCCAAGGTTACACCGTAGTGCCAAGTGCTAGAGCTACGCAACTAACCATGAACCGCGAGGGGATCCGCCGCTTGGCAGCGGAAGAATTGGGGTTGGACACTTCGCCCTATCAATTTGTCGATACGCTGGAAGAGTTTAAAGCTGCGGTAGCAACTATCGGCATGCCCTGTGTGGTGAAGCCAATTATGAGCTCTTCGGGCAAAGGCCAAAGTGTTATCCACAGTATCACAGATATCGAGCCGGCTTGGCATTACGCTCAGCAAGGCGGAAGGGCTGGACAAGGGCGAGCTATTGTTGAGGGCTTTGTCGACTTCGATTATGAGATCACCTTGCTAACCGTACGCCATATCGAAGGCACCAGTTTTTGTGAGCCCATTGGACATGTGCAACAAGATGGCGATTATCAGCAAAGCTGGCAACCACAAGATATGTCTGAGCTGGCGCTTGAGCGCAGTAAAGCGATGGCAGAAAAGATCACTGTAGCACTCGGTGGCAGAGGGGTATTTGGAGTAGAGCTGTTTATTAAAGGTGATGAAGTTTACTTTAGCGAAGTTTCACCAAGGCCGCATGATACCGGTATGGTTACGCTTATCTCGCAAGATTTAAGTGAATTTGCGCTACATGCTCGGGCAATTTTAGGTTTGCCTATCCCCACCATTCACTTCAATGGACCATCGGCATCCAGTGTGATCCTGGTTGAGGGAGAGTCTCAACAAGTACAATTTAACCATATTGCACAGGCTCTAGCAGAACCTTTAACTGATATTCGCTTGTTTGGTAAACCCGAGGTAAGCGGCAAGCGCCGCATGGGCGTGGCGTTAGCGCGTTCAGATTCTGCTGAAAGTGCAGTAGAGAAGGCCAAGCATGTGGTGGAAAAAATAGGAGTAACGCTTTGAAAACACCCCCCCGAATCATTGACCCGCTGGTCTTAGGCTTTTGGCGGCTGCTGGATTGGCAAGTGACGCCGCAACAAAACTTGAGCTTTTTAAAGCAAGCTATTGAGCTTGGGATCCGGGATACCGATCATGCCGATATCTACGGTGAGTACCAGTGTGAAGCCGAGTTTGGCAAAGCGTTAGCTATTGAACCCAGTATTCGCGAGCAAATACGTATTATTACTAAGTGTGGTATTAAACCCGCATTTCCCAACCTTGGGTTGGCCGGAAAAGCCAATCACTATGATTCCAGTAAAGCGCATATTATTGCTCAAGCTCAGCAGTCGTTAAAACACTTCGGCACCGACAGGTTGGATGTCTTGTTAATACACCGCCCGGATTATCTGATGGATGCCGATGAAGTGGCTGATGCCTTTAATACGCTTAAGCAAAATGGTGATGTATTGCATTTTGGTGTCTCTAACTTTACTCCTAGTCAGTTTGATTTATTACAATCTCGGCTCGACTTTAGTTTAGTGACCAACCAAATTGAATTTTCACCCTATGAAATGAAAGCACTGGATGACGGCACGCTTGATCAGTGTCAGCAGCGTGGAATTAACCCTATGCTGTGGTCGCCATTGGCAGGGGGTAGAATATTCTCCAGTGAAGATGAAAAAGCCAAACGCCTGCGTGCGGTACTACAGCAAGTGGGTGAAGAGATTGGTAGCACTGAAATTGATCAAGTGATCTACGCATGGCTTGCCATGCATCCATCGAAACCTGCCACTGTACTGGGCACTGGAAATATTACTCGAGTTGCCAGCGCGTTTACTTCACAGTCACTTAGCATGAGTCGCGAGCAGTGGTATCGTATTTGGACAGCTTCAAGCGGTCATAGCGTACCTTAGCGAGTGTGATTAAACGGCATGAAAAAAGGGCCTTCCGGCCCTGTAGTGTTGCAGCAAGTAAATAAAAATAAGGCGCGGCGGTCGTCACAATAACTGCCAGCCTTGAAATCATAAATTAAAATCGAGTCCGTAGCTGACATAGGCTTTGAGGTCATCGCCACTGTCTAAGTCGGTTTTAACTAAGCCAAAGGTAAAGCCTTGCGTCGAGAGGCTCACGCCATAGTCCATATAAGTGTCATCTTCACCTGTCCACTCCATGACCGTGTCGCCACTTGAACGGCCAAGGTGCAGCGTTAGCTCACTGTCAGTAAATACCGGGAAACTCGCCGACACTTCGGCGTACAGCATGTCTTCTTCCGTGGTCGAGTCGCTTTGTGCTGTAGCTAAATGGCTGAGTTTAAATGTAAAGTATTGCCATCCCAAGGCGGCATAGATTTCACCAAAATCAATGTCGCCACTGGCATCTGGGTAACCATAGTGAATATAACCAAAATCAAAGCTCATGCCCTTAACTTCACCAGCATACCCTGCGTACAAATCCATTTCATAGCTGGCCGAGTCACCAAAGTCGATATTAGACACCCAAGTACCAGCGTAAAACCCTGACTCATTACTGTAATCCAAGCCACCAGAAACGGCTGCCCCGTCATCGGTTTGCGTGATGCCGCGCCAGTAATAGTTAGAGCTGGCAGCGATGTTGGCGGTGACCTCCGCTTGAGCAGAAAGGCAAAAGCTTATGGCTAGGGCCGAGTAACCTTTGTACTCGGCTTTTGTTATTCGGCTCATCATCAATGGTACTCATAAAAAATGAGCATCTAAATCATTTTGTTTGGTATCTGAAACGGTGCTTTGTTGACGTCAAACTGGAATTGTTGGTACGCATTACTTGACAAAGGGGTTAACTAATGGTTTATTTTTTGTTGCAAAATGGGTTGCAATGCAAGTCAGTTCTGGAGAGAAAAATGAAAAGGATCGTTTTATTTTTAGTGGTATTGTTAGTTGCGCCATTAATGGCGCATGCTAATTATGAAGGTAAGTTTTGTAGTAGTTGTACATCACAAAGTGCTGCGGAGTTCAAAGCTCAGAATTATGCACCTCACCTCAGCTGTTACCCACTCAACTCCTCTGCCCCAATGACGCCAGATAATATGCAATGTACATCGGCGATAAACACTGTAATTTTGGTACATCCATCCAGTGGAACTACTTATGGCTTCAAGGTAACTCATGAAGATACCTTTCCGTATGATGTTAAAACGACACCATTTGCACTGAGTCAGTTTGAAAAAGAGGGATTCGCCGAAGCGGCAACTTTTTATGAAGGGTTAAAACGCGTTATGGACCGCGCTAATGCTCAGGATCTTTCAGGGTTCAACTTAACTTGGGCAAACACGTCCGGAAATATCAGTACGGCGACGTCATGTCCAGATAATACAGCCTTGGCGACGTTAGTAAGCCCTGAAAAAATGTCGCAGTTAGACCAAATCGCGACGGTGGAAATTGGTTTGGGGATGGGAGAAGGAGCAGCGGTTCGAGAAAAAATCGAGAAAGGAGCGCGTTTTAGTAGTACCTCTGTGTCAGTACCTGCGGGTCGAAGCCAAGCAACGTTCACAGCAAATATACCTGAGGGAGAAAGAAGCCTTACCTATCAAAGAAAGTTCAACCAAAGCGAAGTCGCAGGTTCTTTAGCAGATGTCATCGTATTCAATCTTACGTTTTTTGGTTGGGATGATAATCATATGCCCCTCCTAGATATAAGGTTGAACAAAGGTGCAACGAGAATCGCCGGCAGTAAGCGCTTACAGTCGTTATTAATGGCAGAAGACGGACCACAAACCATCACCAATCCTTGTATATTAGAACAGCTTAAAAAGTTGGCGTCGCTAGGCCAATTTAAAAAGCTTGACGGATCTGCTTCGCGATTTGGTCCCGATGTAGGGGGACCGTCACAGCCAGACTATGGTGATAAAGTCACGGGATGTACTATTAGGTTTTATAATGCACGGGGTGAACTACAGTATGTATTTAGCGTACCTAGGTCTATGTGTTAGTCGCTTGGTATGAAAAAAGGGCCTTTCGGCCCTGTAGTGTTGCAGCAAGTAAATAAAAATAAGGCATGGCGGTCGTCACAGTAACCGCCAGCCTTGAAATCATAAGTTAAAATCGAGCCCATAGCTGACATAAGCTTTGACGTCATTGCCACTGTTTAAGTCGGTTTTGACTAAGCCAAAGGTAAAGCCTTGCGTCGAGAGGCTCACACCATAGTCCATATAAGTGTCATCTTCACCAGTCCACTCCATGACCGTGTCGCCACTTGAACGGCCAAGGTGCAGCGTTAACTCACTGTCTTTAAACACTGGGAAGCTGGCCGACACTTCGGCATACAGCATGTCTTCTTCCGTGGTCGAGTCGCTTTGTGCTGTAGCTAAATGGCTGAGTTTAAATGTAAAGTATTGCCATCCCAAGGCGGCATAGATTTCACCAAAATCAATGTCGCCACTGGCATCTGGGTAACCATAGTGAATATAACCAAAATCAAAGCTCATGCCCTTAACTTCACCAGCATACCCTGCGTACAAATCCATTTCATAGCTGGCCGAGTCACCAAAGTCGATATTAGACACCCAAGTACCAGCGTAAAACCCTGACTCATTACTGTAATCCAAGCCACCAGAAACGGCTGCCCCGTCATCGGTTTGCGTGATGCCGCGCCAGTAATAGTTAGAGCTGGCAGCGATGTTGGCGGTGACCTCCGCTTGAGCAGAGACACAAAAGCACGCGGTGAGGCCGCCGAGCAGCATAAGTAAAGATCTGTTTTTCATCCTGTTTTCCCCATTGAACGCAGAGTTATTATTGCTGTGTTGTCAGGGTCTAATTCTGCAAGGGGTGGGCCAATCACAAAAAAAAGTGAATATTTATTCTATCTTTTTGTAAATATTGGAATTTATTTTCTATGTAGAAATATGGCTAAGATCGCCAAAAGAGAAGTCTTGCACGGCGCTGGTGCAAAAGGACACAGCTTGCACAGCAATAATGCAAGCTGTACAAGTGATTAGCCAAAAATAGTGCGCATTAGGCTAATGGTGTCCGCCACGCTACGACCTTTCTCAACTTCACTGATAATTGAGTCCCGCTTGGCGCGAATATGTTCAGGGATGGAATCGTCCTCTAGGGCACGGTCGACCAGCACAGTAGCCGACTCCTTACCACGTCGAGTCGCTTTCTTTGCCGTGCTGCTACGCTTAGGTTTATGCAATAACTTATAGTAATTAGAGTTTGTCGCCGTATTTTCGTCCGCATAATAAAATAGGCAAGGTAACAGTGCTTTAATGGCAGCTAAGTTTTGCTCTAGCTCATCAACTGGTGTGGGCTTCATAAACCAAGGTAGGGTCGTGATATTACAAACAATATCACTCCAATAACGCTCAAAGTCTCGATTGCTCAGTTTGGTAATGCCCAAAGCTTGGCACAGTGGCTCTAGCTTACTTGGCGTGATAGGGGTGAAGATATCTGGGCGGCGCATCGCCAACAGGCGTGTTGCTGGAGCTAAGGTCGGTTTGTCTGAGCTGTCGGCAAAAGCACTTAAATAAGCAATGGTGAACTGCTGGTAATGCGCCAGCGTCACTTCACCGGTGCTGGGAATTTCTGCCAATGCCTTATCAAAAGCACTGGGAAGATCATCCAACAGCTGGTGGAAAGCTTTGGCATTCTTAGTGCTGGCAAACCATTCAACATCAAATTGATAAACACTGGTATCTAGGCTGGCGGCATGTTTGCCCGTAAAGGCGAGGCGATCTTCTTTGCTCATGGTCGCCAGCGGCTGTTCGCGTAGTGGCTGCAAATACTCCACTAACTTAAGTTGTTCTTCCAATACCAAAACAGTTTTATGATCATTTATAAAAGCCGTCACCATAGGCCAAGGGGCAATGCGCAACGTTTTTAACTGTAAAAAGCTAATGGCGGAGATCAGTAAGTCTTGAAGCTTTTTAACGGTAGGTAATTGGTGGTCGTCGAGGAGATCAAAGTTGATGCGATTTTTTGCCACATCCAGTAGTTCATAACACCAACCAAGAAAATCTTCAGGGTGATTCTCTACTTTAACCGCCATCAGGTTGAGGCTGATCTCCGTAGCTTGCTTTAAAATATTTTGGTAAATCTGACTTTCTTGTTCGCCCAAGGCCATGTTTGACGGTGATATGAGCAGTTTCTTCATGTGGGTTAGGTACTCCAAGTGTGATTAATAACCAGCCATATAACTATAGCTACCGCAGCTAAAATCTGGCAAGGGCGTGGATCATACCGATTAGCCGAGCGGTTGCAATCGCTGTTGCAAAATTATTTAGTCATATTCATGGTATATTCGTCTTTAGCCGTTATCATAAAGAACATAGCTTGCTCTAGAATAAGGAAAAGCAATGAATCGGCTGGTTAAAATTTTTGGCGCTATTATCGCGCTTGTCGTTATCCTCATTATCGCTGCCCCGTTTTTAATCCCGAAACAGGCCATTATTGACCAAGTAACCACTCAGGTTGAGTCGGTAACTGGGAGAACGTTGAGTATTAATGGTGAGACCCAGATTGGCATCTTTCCAACATTACGCCTAGAGCTCAATCAAGTGAGCTTCGCTAATATGGCCAGCGGCAGTCGCCCAGACATGTTCACCATGGAGCAACTTGCTATCCATATTCCTTGGCTCAGTGCTTTATCTGGAGAAGCCAAGCTTGAGCGTTTCGTTATTAATAACCCAGACATAATTCTAGAAACAGACCCGCAGGGCAATGCCAACTGGCAGCTGCTAGCAACCAGTGGTGAGCAAACACCTGCGGCGCAAAGCACGGCAAAAGGGAACATGCAACTCCCTGAGGGCTTAGATGTTAGCCTTGGTGAAGTGGCCATTTATGGTGGCTCAGTGACCTACCTTGACGGGGTGACAGGGGCTCAGTATCAGGTAAGTGATTTAGATATTAGTGTGATGTTGTCTTCGTTATACCAACCGCTAGAAGTTGACGGTGAGCTGACCTTCCAAGGGCAAACGTTTAATTTAACTACCACACTCGATAACCCAGCAAATGCGATTGAGGGGAGGACCTTTCAGGTTGAGCAACAAGTGAAGTCGGCGCTGTTTGAGCTTGACTACAATGGCGAAATCGCTGAACAAGGCAAAGTTATTGGCGGTCAGTTAGCATTGAAGGGTGACTCGGTGAAATCACTGGCGCAGTGGCAGGGGGTTGATTTAAAAGCCAAAGACAATGCCTTCAATGACTTTAGCCTCAATGCTCAAATGACCATGCAAGAGCAAGTCTTTACGCTAGAGTCGTTAGAGGCGACTTTGGACGAGTTAGTAATTAAGGGGCAAAGTACAGTGGCGCTGTCTGGTAAGCCAGACATTACTGCGACCGTTGATCTGGGCATGTTAGATCTTAACCCTTACTTACCCGAGCCCGTGGAAAAACAGCAACCGCAGCCTGAATCAAAGGACACACCAGCTCAGCCTATTGAGTGGGATGACACGGCCATCGACTTATCTGCACTTAATAGTCTCAATGCCAATGTGCAAATCACTGCAACAGGACTGCGTGCAAGGAAAATAAAGTTAGGGGCAAACCAAATCAGTCTAGTGCTGAACGCCGGCAAAGCAACACTGAGCCTGGATAAGTTTCAAGCCTACGAGGGTCAAGGTAATGGCAAGGTTATTGTCAATGCGGCAACACCACCTTATGCCATCGAAACTGACTTTGCATTAACGGCAATCAATGCTGAGCCACTGTTAACCGACGCCATTGGTTTTGACAAAGTCTTGGGTAAAGGCAGTCTTAATTGGGCGCTTACCACCCAAGGGGTCAGCCAAAAGCAGTTTGTAAGTGCCTTAGAGGGTAAGTTGGGTTTTGAGTTTAAAGACGGTGGCGTAAAAGGGGCCAACCTTGCCGAGATGATCCGCAAAGGCAAAGACATGTTAAAAGGTGACTTTTCTTCTGTTTCTGAAGGCTTAAATGCCAATTTCGACCCCGAGCAAAAAACCGATTTCTCAGCCATGAGTGGCACGTTTGTCTTTACTGATGGTGTAGGTCAGAACAATGATTTCTCGTTGGCAAGCCCACTGCTACGAGTAACCGGAGAAGGCACCGTGGACTTGCCACAGACCTTGGTTGATTACCGCGTGGTTACTGGCATTGTTGATACCATTGAGGGGCAAGCCAGTAGCGATGACAGTACTGGTTTTAAAATTCCAGTGCGGATCAAAGGCCCATTCCACCAAGTTGAAACCAGCCTAGACCTAAAAGAAGCGGCAAAAGACAAAGCCAAAGACAAGGTTAAGGATAAGGTAAAAGATAAACTTAAAAGTTTGTTTGGTGGATAGGTCTTTATGACATTGCAATAAACAGCTCATCTGTTTGTTTTAAATCAATTTCAGCTTAACAAGGGCTTACCGATGGTAGCCCTTGTTCTATATTTACCGCGGGTTAATTACCTACATGTAGTTGTAGTAAGCATATGACTGGCTTATGCCTATAAGCTGTAACCGATTGTAATAGAATTACTGCTATTCATGTGCTTAGATGGGGCGAATAGCTCTATAAACAAACGAAGGATAAAAGAATGAGTGATCCTATTTCACTAGAAATTACAGTGACACCAAAAGCGGATGGTAATTGGGTATTTTCTAACGAAGATCAACCAGTTGAACTTAAGATAGCTAAGGGCAAAAGCGCTAAGCTAACTTATAAGATTGTTACTGATGAAGATGGCTGGAGCTTTGCTGAAAATGGTACTTTTTTTACTGAGGCGCAAGACAACTTTAATTACAATCTAAGTAGCGAAGTTTCTAAAGATCATCGTTCTGTGACTGTGACGATCCAAGCAGTAAGCCTCGAACACACTATTTCATCAGAGCAGTTACAGAAACTGATGGCAGAACCGACGATCGCCATGCCAATGGAGTTGACGCATAACCATAATTCCAAAGTGGACTTCCGCTTGGTTGCTGAGAATGAGACTATTAATGAGGGAATCCGCTATTTTTCTCAAGATCCAAGGGTGATAATTGATGAGCCAGATGTACCAGTCTAATTCGTAATTTGCACTTGGCACAGATAAGTGTAGTGTTCTGTGCCAATTCTTAATTCAAGTGATGGCGAGTGACATAGTGTCCTGAACCATGACAGGCGATAAAAAGATGGGCTCCAGCCTAAATCAATGCTTTTTTTCAGTGAAGCAATCGCGGAATACTTTTCTTCAATCAGCGTTTGAATCAACGACTTTACGTAAAAAGCTTCAGCGGAATCGGGGTACTCAGCTAAATATTCATCAATTGCTATTAATGCCTCTTGATGCCTACCTAGGTGTGCTAGAGCTTGGATGCGCACGACTTCAACTTGGCTTGCTGGATCACTGGCTAAAATTTGCCGATACACTTCACTGGCTTTCGCCTTCTCGCCCATTAGTGAGTATATGTCTGCGTAGTTAAGCAAGATTTCTACATTACTGGGCGCCAATTGAGTGGCTCGTTCAGCAAACTCGAGTGCCCGCTCTAAATCACCTAATAACATCAACACAATGGCATAGTTATTGAAGGTAGCCGTACTTGTATATGAGCGCTTAACTAGAGCTTCATAAGATTTGTTTGCTTCATGGAGCTTGCCAAGTAGAAGAGAGATATCGGCAATGGCCTTAAGTGTTTTTAGGTTATCAGGGCCGTAGTTGCTGGCTGCTCGCAAATACGGCAAGGCTTCTTCATATTGGCCAAGCTTCATATTGAGCAAGGCTGCATTGCGGATGACTTTTAAGGTGGGTCTAAGTTCAAAGGCAAGCTCAGTGTGATGAAGTGCCGAAGCGTAATCGTCTATTAAATTATAGTAGATGCTGATCAGTGCATGCTTTTGATACTCGTCCTTGACTGAATTCTGAATTGCTAAAAAAGTTCCTTTGGCACGGCTTTTGTCTTTTACAAACGCATAAAACTTGAGGTAGGAGGTTTGAATAATTGTACTTGCCTTTAATCTCTCAGGGGCTTGCTGTAATACTTGCTCCCAGTTTAGAAGTACTTGATCGTTTGAGCTATCTCTGTACAACTGAGTTGCAAGTTCAGAATAAAGTGAATACAGCGGCAAAAAGTCTGGCGTTGTATCGATCAGCATTGTTAACTCTTTTATTATCGCAGCGCGGTCTGCTCCCTTTACTAAACTAGCATCATGAAGTGTAGCGTAGTTATTTAGTAATGTTTTATTGCCAGTGGCTAAGTCAGTTGAGCCTCCAGTCAGTGAAGTGAGGGCTGAGGCTGTAATAGCAAAAACATGGCTGTAGTTTTCGCTCGAGGTCATCGTTCGCGCACTATTAATCAAGGCGCCATTAGACGCATCAACTAAGTCGATAACGATGTCACAGCTTTGAATATTACAGTCTAGTTTTATCGTAACGAGCTCATTACTATTTAACGCTCGCCCCAATGCCTTTAAAGGTGCTTCAACACCAATAAATTTTTGTGTTTGCTCTACTTCACTGTCTGAAATGAAGACGTAATCATGGTTACTTAAAAAATGTTGTTTAAGTGCGTCGTTAATTGCTAACTCGATGTTTTGTTGATGCGCTTCAAGTAGTTGAAAAGAGTTAGTGAACTTTATCGGCAGCGCAGCAATATAAACCTTAGGTTTGGTTTCCTGCCAATACCAATAACCACCAACGACAAAGCACACGAGAAAAGTGAAAAGTGCTGCAATGCCGACCTGTTTACGCCGTGCTTTGGCTTTTTCTGCGGCTTTATTTTGTAATTCTATTTCTTCAAGTGATAGCGTCGCTTCGCTGTTATCGTAGCTAAAGGAATGCAGAATTTGCTTTAATTGCTGGCTGACTTCATTGGCGCTGCTTGGGCGAGATTGCTTGTCGTATTGCAGTAAGCGGTCGATAAGCTGTGCAAGAGCCGGAGGTATATCTAAAATACGCTTAGCGCTGGTTTTTAACGGCTGGAACTTTATCTGTTCAGCAATAGCCTGATCACTGCCATCGTCAGCTTGTTCGCTATAAGGGTGATGCTCGGCTAATAGTTGATATGCAATCAATCCAAATGAGAATAAGTCACTGCGGTTATCAAGTGTTTCACCCCTAAGTTGTTCAGGAGACATTGCGGTGAGACTACCATAACTGGTGTGAGGGCAAAGGCTTTGACAGTCTTCTAATTGTGAAATACCAAAGTCGGCTATTTTTGCTGTGCCCTGCTCATTCACTAAAACATTGCCCGGCTTTAAATCCAAATGGAGAATATTTTGGCTATGGGCTGAAGCCAAGCCACTGGCGATATCGCTAAGAAGCTCGATTTTTTGCTCAATAGTTAATACATGCGTTTTTGTATAGTGCTGTAAGGTTGCACCTTGCACGTACTCCATTTCCAAAGCTATTTGACCATCGCTTTCGAAGGCATCGTAAATTTGTACTATGTTGGGGTGATTGAAGCGAGCTAATAAACGCGCTTCGTTGAGAGGATCTGACTGGGTGTGTTGGCTAAACTCGAGAACTTTAACGGCTACGCGACGACCTAGTTTGTTATCGGTGGCAAGATACACTTTGCTCATACCACCTTCGGCAAGCAAGATAACGTCCTGATAATATTCTTCTAACTTCAACACAGCGCTGTCTTTCTCATTAATTGTTGGGGGTAAGTGTATCGTTAAAAACTCTCAATTAGTACTGTTTACGATGGTCACCGGGGTAAAAAGCAAGTTGAAAATTTACCACTTTGCCAACCCTCAGTCTTAATATACTTTAGGGATGTTTTCATCTCTTTAAGGAAAGTCGATGGTAAAAATAAGCGACATCCCGATCAGCGGTCAAATAATCGCTTTTGCTTTATGTACGCTACTGTACAGCCTTGATATTATAGCGGCAACGACAGAGCAAAACTTTAGCTATCCTAATAATGCTCGTAATGCGATAAGCTTATCCTTTGATGATGCCAGGCCCAGTCAAGTTGAAATTGGCATACCGCTTTTGAATCGCCACCGAGTCAAGGCGACTTTTTATGTTATGCCTGCCCGAGTAGAAGGGAAGCTAGCGCTATGGCAAGCGGCAGCAAAGCAAGGCCATGAAATAGGAAACCATACCAGTGAGCACTTATGCACTGGTAACTTCCCATGGCTTAGGGCGCAAGGCAAAGGCCTAGAGCAAGTGGACTTAGCCGATATTGAGCGCGACATAGTCACCACCTCAAAATATATTAAACAGCACTTTGGCGTAACCCCACGGAGCTTTGCTTACCCCTGCGGTAATACCTTTGTAGGGCGTGGTGCTAAGGTAAAAAGCTACGTGCCCCTAATAGCAAAGCACTTCGTCACTGGCCGCACTTGGCTAGATGAAACGGCTAATCACCCCTTTTATACTGACTTGGCTCAGCTAACAGGGATAAGAATGGATGGCATGAATTTTAGTGAGCTAAAAGCGCTATTAGATACACTCCGGGTGAACAACAGTTGGATAATACTGGCTGGCCACGATGTCGGTGAAAAAGGAAGGTATAGCGTCGATGAACAGATGCTAGCGGAGCTGGTGAGCTACTTGAAGAACCCCAAAAATGGCTATTGGTTGGATACGGTGAGCAATGTTGCTGATTATATAAAGCGGCAAAGGCAAACGAATTGAGGCGAGTTTTTACCAATAGCTGCTTGTATTTATTCACTTCGGTGAAGCTAGAAGCAAAGCCTTAATTAATAGAGTTGGTTGTTATTTGTGCAAGTTGTTGAATTCTTTGTTGCTCGCCACAATATCTCAAAACTGTAATCGGTACGTCACGTTAACGCGCTAAATTAATTAAAAATTGACCTATCTTTGACGCGACATTGCTGGTACAATTGCCCGCCCTTGAAAGACATAAACACAGTTTTTTGAGTGGAATTTAACCTAAATGCCTTGATTTTGAACAAGATCTCGGCGAGTTGTAACTACACCGGAGCTCATTAAGATGATCCAAATGCAAACTCAGCTGGACGTTGCTGATAACAGCGGCGCTCGCAAAGTGCAGTGTATTAAAGTCTTAGGTGGTTCGCACCGTCGCTACGCAGCGGTTGGCGACATCATTAAAGTTTCTGTTAAAGAAGCTATTCCTCGCGGCAAAGTGAAGAAAGGTGATGTTAAAAACGCAGTAGTTGTGCGCACCAAAAAAGGCGTTCGTCGTCCAGACGGTTCTTTGATCCGTTTCGACAGTAATGCTGCAGTTATTCTAAACGATAGCCTACAGCCGATCGGAACTCGTATCTTCGGCCCTGTGACTCGTGAACTTCGTACTGAAAAGTTCATGAAGATCGTTTCACTAGCACCAGAAGTACTATAAGGAGTCGATCATGGCAGCAAAAATCCGTCGTGATGACGAAGTAATCGTACTAGCCGGTAAAGACAAAGGTAAGCGCGGTAAAGTGCTTTCAGTTGTAACTGAGACTGGCCGAGTATTTGTTGAAGGCGTAAATATTATCAAGAAACACCAGAAGCCTGTACCACAACTACAGCAAGCTGGCGGTGTAATTGAAAAAGAAGCGTCTGTCGACGTATCAAACGTTGCGATTTTCAACCAGGAAACTGGTAAAGCAGATCGTGTAGGTTTTAGATTTGAAGACGGTAAAAAAGTCCGTTTCTTCAAGTCTACCGGTAAAACTATTTAATAGTTGGAGTAGACGATGGCGAAACTGCATGAAGTGTACAAAGACAAAGTAGTAAAAGAGCTTCAAGAGAAGTTCGGTTACGGCTCTGTCATGCAAGTCCCTCAGATCGAAAAGATCACACTTAACATGGGTGTGGGCGAAGCCCTAGCTGACAAGAAGATTCTAGAGAACGCAGTATCAGATCTAGAAGCAATCTCTGGTCAGAAACCTTTAGTGACTAAAGCTCGTAAATCAGTTGCAGGCTTTAAGATCCGTGAAGGTTACCCAATTGGCTGTAAAGTAACCCTACGCGGCGAGCGTATGTGGGATTTCCTAGAGCGTTTAGTCTCTATCGCGATGCCACGTATTCGTGACTTCCGCGGTGTTAGCGCAAAGTCTTTTGACGGTCGCGGTAACTACTCTATGGGCGTACGTGAACAAATCATCTTCCCAGAAATTGATTATGATAAAGTAGACCGTGTACGCGGTATGGACATCACAATCACTACTTCTGCACAAACAGATGATGAAGGCCGTGCGTTGTTAGAAGCGTTCAACTTCCCATTTAAAAAGTAAGGGTAGGGTTATGGCAAAGAATTCAATGAAAGCACGTGACGTAAAACGTGCTAAATTAGTAGCTCAGTATGCTGAAAAGCGTGCTGCGTTAAAAGCTATCATCAGCGATGTTAACGCATCAGATGATGAGCGTTGGGATGCAGTGTTAAAGCTTCAGACTTTACCACGCGATTCTAGCCCTTCACGTCAACGTAATCGTTGTAACATTACGGGCCGCCCACACGGTTACCTTCGCAAATTCGGCTTAAGCCGTATTAAAGTGCGCGAAGCAGCGATGCGCGGTGAAATTCCTGGCCTTAAAAAGGCTAGCTGGTAATAGAATCACGGGAGTAAGACATGAGCTTGCAAGATCCAATTGCGGATTTGTTCACACGTATCCGTAACGGTCAGTCTGCGAAGAAGGTATCAGTTACTATGCCAACTTCAAAGCTGAAAGTAGCTGTTGCTAAGGTACTAAAAGATGAAGGTTACATCACAGACTTCTCTGTATCTGGCGACGTAAAAGCAGAATTGACTATCGAACTTAAGTACTTCGAAGGCAAAGCTGTAATCGAAAACATCCAGCGTGTTAGCCGCCCTGGTCTACGTATCTACAAGAAACGTGACCAATTACCTAAGGTAATGGGTGGTCTAGGTATCGCTATCGTATCAACTTCTAAAGGCCTGATGACAGACCGCGCTGCGCGTAACGCTGGTGTTGGTGGTGAAATCATTGGCTTTGTAGCTTAATCGGAGGGGAACTATGTCTCGTATAGCGAAGGCTCCAATCAATGTTCCTGCCGGTGTTGAAGTTACAATTAACGGCCAGGACATCAAAGTTAAGGGCAAAAACGGTGAATTAACTCGCACAATCAACGATGCGGTTGAAGTTTCACTTAACGATAACGTTATTACTACTGCGCCACGTGAAGTTGCAAATGCTTGGGCTCAAGCAGGTACAGCACGTGCATTGATCAACAACATGATCAACGGTGTTAACGAAGGTTTTGAAAAGAAACTACAACTAGTAGGTGTTGGTTACCGTGCGGCAGTTAAGGGTAAAGTATTAGACTTAACTCTTGGCTTCTCTCACCCGGTGAACTTCGAGATCCCTGAGGGCATCACAATCGAAGCACCAAGCCAAACTGAAATTGTTGTTAAAGGCGCAGATAAGCAGCTTGTTGGTCAAACAGCAGCTAACATTCGCGCGTATCGTCAACCAGAGCCTTACAAAGGTAAAGGTGTTCGTTACGCAGACGAATATGTGCGTCGTAAAGAGGCTAAGAAGAAGTAAGGTAAGACGATGGATAAGAAATCAGCTCGTCTACGTCGTGCTAAGCGCACTCGTAGAAATATTATCGAACAAGGCCAAACACGTCTTGTTATCCACCGCACGCCACGTCACATGTACGCTCAGGTAGTTAACGCTGAGGGTACTGTACTGGCTGCTGCTTCTACTGTTGAAAAAGCAATTGCTGAAACAGTTAAAGGCACAGGCAACATCGAAGCGGCTCAAGCAGTTGGTAAAGCAATCGCTGAGCGCGTAGCTGACAAAGGCGTTGAGAAAATCGCTTTTGATCGCAGTGGCTTTAAATATCACGGCCGAGTGAAGGCGCTAGCTGATGCTGCGCGTGAAGCCGGTCTGCAATTCTAGGAGTAGACAATGGCTAACGTAGAAGCAAAGCAAGCACAGCCTGAATTGGCTGAAAAGCTAATCGCGGTAAACCGTGTGTCTAAAGTGGTTAAAGGTGGTCGTATCTTTAGCTTCACTGCACTAACAGTAGTTGGTGATGGCGCGGGTAAAGTAGGTTTTGGTTATGGTAAAGCACGTGAAGTTCCTGCTGCTATTCAAAAAGCAATGGAAAAAGCACGTCGCAACATGATCTCTGTTGAACTAAACGGTAACACGTTACAGCACCCTATCAAGGGTCGCCACGCGGGTTCTAAAGTTTACATGCAGCCTGCATCTGAAGGTACAGGTATCATCGCCGGTGGTGCGATGCGTGCAGTACTAGAAGTGACTGGCGTACAAAACGTACTATCTAAAGCATACGGTTCAACTAACCCGATCAACATCGTTCGCGCAACGATTGCAGCCCTAGAGAACATGAATTCTCCACAAGGTATTGCAGCGAAGCGTGGTCTTAGCGTTGACGAAATCTTGGGGTAAGACACCATGGCAAATACAGTAAAAGTAACTCAAGTACGTAGCTCAATCGGTCGTTTACCGAAACATAAAGCTACATTACGTGGCCTTGGTTTACGTCGTATCAACCACACTGTTGAGCTAGAAGACACGCCAGCAGTTCGCGGTATGATCAACCAAGTTTCTTACATGGTTAAGGTTGAGGGGTAATTCGATGAACTTGAATACACTTTCACCTGCTGCAGGTTCAAAAGCCGCTGGTAAGCGTGTTGGCCGTGGTATCGGTTCTGGTCTTGGTAAGACTGGTGGTCGTGGTCACAAAGGTCAAAAATCACGTTCTGGTGGTAAAGTACGCGTTGGTTTCGAAGGCGGTCAAATGCCTATGCAACAACGTCTACCAAAGTTTGGTTTCACTTCACGCAAGTCTCTTGTGTCTAAAGAAGTAAATCTATACGAAATCGCTAAAGTTGAAGGCGATGTGGTAGATATGAACGCGTTACAGGCAGCTGGTATCATTAAAAAGAACATCCAGTTCGTTAAAGTTGTAAAATCTGGCGAAGTTTCACGCGCTGTTACCGTTAAAGGCATTAAAGTGTCTAAAGGTGCACGCGAAGCTATCGAAGCTGCCGGAGGCAAGGTAGAAGACTAAGGAAGTACGCTATGGCTAAACCAGGTCAAGATATGCAAAGTGCACAAAGTGGGCTTTCGGAACTGAAGCGCCGATTACTATTTGTATTGGGTGCTATCATTATTTACCGTCTAGGCTCTTTTGTGCCGATCCCTGGGATTGACGCCGCTGTACTTGCCGAATTCTTCGAGCAACAAAAGGGCACCATTGTTGAAATGTTCAACATGTTCAGCGGTGGTGCGCTTGAGCGTGCATCGGTATTGGCTCTAGGTATTATGCCGTACATCTCGGCTTCGATTATTATGCAGCTATTAACGCACATACATCCTGCGATGATAGAGCTTAAGAAAGAAGGTGAGCAAGGGCGTAAGAAAATAAGCCAGTATACGCGTTATGGTACGCTTGTGCTTGCTACATTCCAATCAATAGGTATCGCTACTGGTCTCCCTAATATGATGGAAGGCCTCGTTGTGAATCCAGGCTTTGGCTTTTATTTCACAGCGGTAGTGAGCTTAGTCACAGGAACCATGTTCCTAATGTGGTTGGGCGAACAAATTACAGAGCGTGGTATCGGTAACGGTATCTCAGTTCTGATTTTTGTTGGTATTGTAGCTAACCTGCCGTCTGCAATTGGTTCGACAGCAGAAATGGCGCGCCAAGGTGATCTGCACATATTAGCATTGTTATTGATTGCGGTAATCGTATTCGCTGTAACTTATATGGTTGTATTCTTCGAACGTGGACAGCGTCGTATCGTTGTTAACTACGCGAAGCGTCAACAAGGGCGTCAAGTGTTCGCTGCACAAAGCACACACTTACCGCTTAAAGTTAATATGGCGGGTGTTATTCCACCAATCTTTGCTAGCAGTATCATTTTGTTCCCTGGTACAATAGCAAGCTGGTTCGGTCAAGGTGAAGGTCCGGTCGCTGACGTGCTACAAGCTATCTCAGCAGTGTTGACTCCTGGTCAACCTCTGTATGCGATGGTACTAGCCGCGGCTATTATCTTCTTCTGCTTTTTCTACACTGCGTTGGTATTTAACCCGCGTGAGACAGCAGATAACCTGAAAAAATCTGGCGCTTTTATTCCAGGCATTCGTCCAGGTGAGCAGACATCTAAATACATTGATAAAGTGATGACACGTCTGACATTGGCAGGCGCTTTGTATATAACCTTTATCTGTCTGGTGCCCGAGTTTATGACTATGGCATGGCAAACGCCATTCTACTTCGGCGGTACATCGATTTTGATTATCGTTGTTGTCATCATGGACTTTATGGCACAAGTACAGACTCATATGATGTCACATCAGTATGATTCTGTGCTGAAAAAAGCGAACCTTAAAGGCTACGGCCGATAAGGTCAGTTTACGGAGTTGAGTAATGAAAGTACGTGCTTCCGTTAAGAAAATTTGCCGTAACTGCAAAGTTATCAAGCGTGCAGGTGTTGTACGTGTAATTTGCAGTGAGCCAAAGCACAAGCAAAGGCAAGGCTAAGCAAATTAAGTCGTGCAGGCTGAGTAATTTTACTTAGCCTGTTTCTTTGGTAAAACTTGAATGTCGGTTGGGTATCCTATACGGGCTTTCCAACAAGACGATGATCAAGTTTATAGTATAGGAGATATGTTAGTGGCCCGTATCGCAGGCATTAACGTTCCTGACCATAAGCATGCTGTTATTGGTTTAACAAGCATCTATGGTGTAGGTAAAACTCGCGCTAAGGCGATCTTAGCTGCGACAGGTATCGCTGAAACAACTAAAATCGGCGAATTAAATGACGAAACACTTGATACACTTCGTGAAGAAGTGGGCAAGTACACTGTTGAAGGTGATCTTCGTCGTGAAGTTACATTAAACATCAAGCGTCTTATGGACCTTGGTTGTTTCCGTGGCTTACGTCACCGTCGTTCGCTTCCACTACGTGGTCAGCGTACTAAGACTAACGCGCGTACTCGTAAGGGTCCACGCAAGCCTATCAAGAGATAAGGTGAGGTAAGTTATGGCAAAAGCACCAATTCGTCGTAAAAAGGTCAAAAAGCAAGTTGCTGACGGTATGGCTCACGTTCATGCGTCATTCAACAACACTATTGTGACCATCACTGACCGTCAAGGTAATGCTCTTTCTTGGGCGACTGCAGGTGGTTCAGGTTTCCGTGGTTCTCGTAAGTCTACTCCATTCGCTGCACAGGTTGCTGCGGAGCGTGCAGGTGTTGCTGCACAAGAGTACGGTCTTAAGAACCTAGAAGTATTCATTAAAGGTCCAGGTCCAGGCCGTGAGTCTGCTGTTCGTGCATTGAATGCTGCTGGTTTCCGTATCACTAATATCACTGACGTGACGCCAATTCCACACAATGGTTGTCGTCCACCGAAGAAACGTCGCGTATAACAATAGGTTAGGAGAAAGAACATGGCAAGATATTTGGGCCCTAAGCTCAAGCTAAGTCGTCGTGAAGGTACTGACCTGTTCCTTAAGAGCGGCGTAAGAGCTATCGACTCGAAGTGTAAACTTGAAACAGCACCAGGTCAGCATGGCGCTCGTAAAGGTCGTCTATCTGACTACGGTCTACAGCTACGTGAAAAGCAAAAAGTTCGTCGTATCTACGGTGTACTTGAGAAGCAATTCCGTAACTACTATAAAGAAGCTGCTCGCCTTAAAGGTAACACAGGTGAAAACTTGTTACAGCTTCTAGAGCAACGTCTAGACAATGTTGTATATCGCATGGGTTTTGCAAGCACACGTGCTGAAGCACGTCAGCTAGTAAGCCACAAAGCGATTATGGTTAATGGTCGTGTTGTTAATATCCCTTCTTTCGTAGTTACTCCTGAAGATGTAGTAGTAATTCGTGAGAAGTCTAAAAAGCAAGCGCGTATCATCGCTGCTCTAGAGTTGGCTGAGCAACGTGAAAAGCCAACTTGGATTGAAGTTGACGGTAAGAAAATGGAAGGCACTTTCAAGCGTCTACCAGAGCGTTCTGATCTGTCTGCGGACATTAACGAACAACTAATCGTCGAACTTTACTCGAAGTAAAGTTAAGAGTTAAGAGAGGATAAAATGCAGGGTTCTGTAACCGAATTCCTAAAACCAAGATTAGTCGATATCGACGCTGTAAGCTCAACGCGTTCTAAAGTTGTTTTAGAGCCTCTAGAGCGTGGCTTTGGTCACACACTAGGTAACGCTCTACGTCGTATACTTCTTTCATCAATGCCTGGTTGCGCTGTGACAGAAGTTGAAATTGACGGCGTATTGCACGAGTACAGCGCGAAAGAAGGCGTACAAGAAGACATCATTGAAATTCTGCTTAACCTTAAAGGTTTAGCGGTATCTCTAGAAGGTAAAGATGAAGTTTTCCTTACCCTGACTAAGTCTGGTGTAGGCCCTGTGACTGCGGCTGATATCCAGCACGACGGAGATGTGACTATCGCCAACCCAGAGCATGTGATTTGTCACTTAACGACTGACAATAGCGAAATCAGCATGCGCATTCGTGTTGAGCGTGGTCGCGGTTATGTACCGGCGTCTAGTCGTTTATCCTCTGATGACGATGAGCGTCCAATCGGCCGTTTGTTGCTAGATGCATCATTCAGCCCGGTTGAGCGTATTGCGTACTCGGTTGAGTCAGCTCGTGTTGAGCAGCGTACAGATTTAGATAAACTAATCATCGATATGGAAACGAACGGCACCTTGGATCCTGAAGAAGCGATCCGTCGTGCGTCGACTATTCTAGCTGAGCAATTAGACGCATTCGTAGATTTGCGTGATGTTTCTGAGCCAGAAGAGAAAGAAGAGAAGCCAGAGTTTGATCCTATTCTACTTCGCCCAGTTGATGACTTAGAACTAACTGTACGTTCTGCAAACTGTCTGAAAGCCGAGCAAATTCAATATATCGGTGACTTAGTACAACGTACTGAAGTTGAGCTTCTGAAAACACCAAACCTTGGTAAGAAGTCTCTAACTGAAATTAAAGACGTGCTAGCTTCACGTGGTCTATCTCTAGGTATGCGCCTAGAAAACTGGCCACCTGCAAGTTTGGCTGAGTAATCTAAGTTACTATATTAGTTTAGTTAGAAGGATAGGGTCATGCGCCATCGTAAGAGTGGTCGTCAATTAAACCGTAACAGCAGCCATCGCAAAGCGATGTTCAGCAACATGGCTGGTTCTTTGGTGAAGCACGAAGTCATCAAAACAACTTTGCCTAAAGCAAAAGAGCTGCGCCGTGTAATTGAACCTTTAATCACACTGGCTAAGACTGACAGCGTAGCAAACCGTCGTTTAGCGTTTGCTCGCACGCGTGATAAAGAAGTAGTTGGTAAATTGTTCTCTGAGATTGGTCCTCGTTTCGCGGATCGTCAAGGTGGTTACACTCGTATTCTTAAGTGTGGCTTCCGTACAGGTGACAACGCGCCAATGGCTTACATTGAACTACTAGATCGCCCAGCGACTGAAGAAGTTCAAGAAGACGCGCAGTCTGCAGAGTAATTAGTGTTGTAAAACACAAAAAAGCCGAGCTATTGCTCGGCTTTTTCTTTTCCTACATATAAATAAATCTTTTCAAGCTATTCCTCTTCATTACTAACTACCTACTAAGCTCCTTTTCAAAGTTAAATGTAATTAGAAGGATCTATTCTTGCGACATAATGGTTAATATTGGCCTGTTTAGCTGTATTTTCATACGAACGATCTGTTTTTCTAAGTTTTCTTTAAAAAAGGGGTTGCATCGTTTTCGATTCTCCCTATAATGCGCACCCACTGACACGGCACAATGCTTACAAACAAGCAATCAAACGAGTCAGGTGAGTCAAGTAAAACTGAACTTTGAAACTTGCAAAAGAAATTCAAAATTAAGTGTTGACAACAAAACGGGGTTGAGTAAAATGCACAGCCCTCGAGACGCGAAAGTGGCTCGAAACGTTCTTTAACAATATGAAGCAATCATCTGTGTGGGCACTCGTACAGATTGAGTTCTAACAGCAGAACTACTTCGGTAGGGACGCAAACAAATTTAGAGTCTCAATTGTAACTGAGTGACTATATAGTCAATTCGTTTTGATTTTACTTTTTTAAAAGTAGAAACAAACAATCAGAATTCATTGAGCTGAAACTTCGGTTTCAAAAAACTTTTAATTGAAGAGTTTGATCATGGCTCAGATTGAACGCTGGCGGCAGGCCTAACACATGCAAGTCGAGCGGTAACATTTCTAGCTTGCTAGAAGATGACGAGCGGCGGACGGGTGAGTAATGCTTGGGAACATGCCTTGAGGTGGGGGACAACCGTTGGAAACGACGGCTAATACCGCATAATCTCTACGGAGCAAAGGGGGCTTTTAGCTCTCGCCTTTAGATTGGCCCAAGTGGGATTAGCTAGTTGGTAAGGTAATGGCTTACCAAGGCGACGATCCCTAGCTGGTTTGAGAGGATGATCAGCCACACTGGAACTGAGACACGGTCCAGACTCCTACGGGAGGCAGCAGTGGGGAATATTGCACAATGGGCGCAAGCCTGATGCAGCCATGCCGCGTGTGTGAAGAAGGCCTTCGGGTTGTAAAGCACTTTCAGTCAGGAGGAAAGGTTAGTAGTTAATACCTGCTAGCTGTGACGTTACTGACAGAAGAAGCACCGGCTAACTCCGTGCCAGCAGCCGCGGTAATACGGAGGGTGCGAGCGTTAATCGGAATTACTGGGCGTAAAGCGTACGCAGGCGGTTTGTTAAGCGAGATGTGAAAGCCCCGGGCTCAACCTGGGAACAGCATTTCGAACTGGCAAGCTAGAGTGTGATAGAGGGTGGTAGAATTTCAGGTGTAGCGGTGAAATGCGTAGAGATCTGAAGGAATACCGATGGCGAAGGCAGCCACCTGGGTCAACACTGACGCTCATGTACGAAAGCGTGGGGAGCAAACAGGATTAGATACCCTGGTAGTCCACGCCGTAAACGATGTCTACTAGGAGCTCGGTCTTTCGGGACTGTTTTCCAAAGCTAACGCATTAAGTAGACCGCCTGGGGAGTACGGCCGCAAGGTTAAAACTCAAATGAATTGACGGGGGCCCGCACAAGCGGTGGAGCATGTGGTTTAATTCGATGCAACGCGAAGAACCTTACCTACACTTGACATCCAGAGAACTTACTAGAGATAGTTTGGTGCCTTCGGGAACTCTGAGACAGGTGCTGCATGGCTGTCGTCAGCTCGTGTTGTGAGATGTTGGGTTAAGTCCCGCAACGAGCGCAACCCCTATCCTTAGTTGCCAGCGATTCGGTCGGGAACTCTAAGGAGACTGCCGGTGATAAACCGGAGGAAGGTGGGGACGACGTCAAGTCATCATGGCCCTTACGTGTAGGGCTACACACGTGCTACAATGGCAGGTACAGAGAGCAGCGAGCTAGCGATAGTGAGCGAATCCCTTAAAGCCTGTCGTAGTCCGGATTGGAGTCTGCAACTCGACTCCATGAAGTCGGAATCGCTAGTAATCGCAGATCAGAATGCTGCGGTGAATACGTTCCCGGGCCTTGTACACACCGCCCGTCACACCATGGGAGTGGGTTGCTCCAGAAGTGGATAGTCTAACCTTAGGGGGGACGTTCACCACGGAGTGATTCATGACTGGGGTGAAGTCGTAACAAGGTAGCCCTAGGGGAACCTGGGGCTGGATCACCTCCTTATACGATTTAGAACTGATTTGTTCGAAGTGTCCACACAGATGATTGTTGCTTGGCCTGATGGCTGAGTGATATTGCTCTTTAAAAATTTGGAAAAGCTGATAATTAAATTCTGATGAATAACGAACGTTATTTATCGAGTTTTCGAAAGAAAATGCCGATTAATTATTTCGATAATTAATTAGCGTCTACTTTAGTATTCAATATTAACTTCTGGCGAAGTTAAATCAGTCTTTGACGTACAACTAGTGATGTAATGCACTATTTTGCGACGTGGATTTGTTATTTAGACAACGCCGTCAAGCAATTTATCGCTGGGAGCATAACGTGTTATGTGACCAAGTAAATTGTGCTGACAAGGCCGTATAAATGACAAAGACCAAGCAAAACCACTTTGGGTTGTATGGTTAAGTGACTAAGCGTACACGGTGGATGCCTTGGCAGTTGGAGGCGATGAAGGACGTACTAACTTGCGATAAGCCTAGTTGAGCCAGTAAGAGGCGCTTGAGACTAGGATTTCCGAATGGGGAAACCCGGCCCTTTGGGTCATCAACAACTGAATACATAGGTTGTTGAGGCGAACGCGGAGAACTGAAACATCTAAGTACCCGTAGGAAAAGAAATCAACCGAGATTCCGAAAGTAGCGGCGAGCGAAATCGGATTAGCCCTTAAGCTGTAATGTAGTTAGTGGAACATTCTGGAAAGTATGACGAAACAGGGTGACAGTCCCGTACACGACAACTTATTTACAGTGAAATCGAGTAGGTCGGAGCACGTGAAACTTTGACTGAATATGGGGGGACCATCCTCCAAGGCTAAATACTCCCAACTGACCGATAGTGAACCAGTACCGTGAGGGAAAGGCGAAAAGAACCCCTGTGAGGGGAGTGAAATAGAACCTGAAACCGTGTACGTACAAGCAGTAGGAGCCCATCACTAAGTTACTTTGGTGAACTCCTAAGTAAGCACAATGTTTGAAATTGCGTTAACGTCGACCTAACTTGTTAGCCGACGATCAACCGCCAAAATCAAGCAGAGGTAGCTTAGTGATGGGTGACTGCGTACCTTTTGTATAATGGGTCAGCGACTTATATTCTGTAGCGAGGTTAACCATTTAGGGGAGCCGTAGCGAAAGCGAGTCTTAACTGGGCGCTTAAGTTGCAGGGTATAGACCCGAAACCCGGTGATCTAGCCATGGGCAGGTTGAAGGTTGAGTAACATCAACTGGAGGACCGAACCCACTAACGTTGAAAAGTTAGGGGATGACCTGTGGCTAGGAGTGAAAGGCTAATCAAACCGGGAGATAGCTGGTTCTCCCCGAAATCTATTTAGGTAGAGCCTCGGACGAATACTTACGGGGGTAGAGCACTGTTAAGGCTAGGGGGTCATCCCGACTTACCAACCCTTTGCAAACTCCGAATACCGTAAAGTACTATCCGGGAGACACACGGTGGGTGCTAACGTCCATCGTGGAGAGGGAAACAACCCAGACCGTCAGCTAAGGTCCCAAAGTGTATGTTAAGTGGGAAACGATGTGGGAAGGCTAAAACAGCTAGGAGGTTGGCTTAGAAGCAGCCACCCTTTAAAGAAAGCGTAATAGCTCACTAGTCGAGTCGGCCTGCGCGGAAGATGTAACGGGGCTAAACATACCACCGAAGCTACGGCTGCAAACTTAGTTTGCGGGGTAGGGGAGCGTTCTGTAAGTGGCTGAAGGTGTGCCGGGAGGCATGCTGGACATATCAGAAGTGCGAATGCTGACATGAGTAACGATAATGGGAGTGAAAAACTCCCACGCCGGAAGACCAAGGGTTCCTATCCCATGTTAATCAGGGTAGGGTGAGTCGACCCCTAAGGCGAGGCTGAAGAGCGTAGTCGATGGGAAACGGGTTAATATTCCCGTACTCAGTATGAATGCGATGGGGGGACGGAGCAGGCTAGGCAAGCATGGCGTTGGTTGCCCATGTGAAAGGCAGTAGGCTGGTGACTTAGGAAAATCCGGGTCGCTAAGGCTGAGAGCCGAGACGAGCCACCACGGTGGTGAAGTTGTTGATGCCCTACTTCCAGGAAAAGCCTCTAAGCTTCAGTTCATACTGAATCGTACCCTAAACCGACACAGGTGGTCAGGTAGAGAATACTAAGGCGCTTGAGAGAACTCGGGTGAAGGAACTAGGCAAAATCGTACCGTAACTTCGGGAGAAGGTACGCTGACATTAGGTGAAGGGCCTGCGCCCGGAGCTGAAGTCAGCCGCAGTGACCAGGTGGCTGGGACTGTTTATTAAAAACACAGTACTCTGCAAAATCGTAAGATGACGTATAGGGTATGACACCTGCCCGGTGCCGGAAGGTTAATTGATGGGGTTAGCGTATGCGAAGCTCTTGATCGAAGCCCCGGTAAACGGCGGCCGTAACTATAACGGTCCTAAGGTAGCGAAATTCCTTGTCGGGTAAGTTCCGACCTGCACGAATGGTGTAACCATGGCCACGCTGTCTCCACCCGAGACTCAGTGAAATTGAAATCGCAGTGAAGATGCTGTGTACCCGCGGCTAGACGGAAAGACCCCGTGAACCTTTACTACAGCTTGGCACTGAACATTGACCCTACATGTGTAGGATAGGTGGGAGGCTTTGAAGCATCGTCGCTAGATGGTGTGGAGCCGACCTTGAAATACCACCCTTGTAGTGTTGATGTTCTAACTTAGGTCCCTGGATCGGGATTGAGGACAGTGCCTGGTGGGTAGTTTGACTGGGGCGGTCTCCTCCCAAAGAGTAACGGAGGAGCACGAAGGTTGGCTAAGTACGGTCGGACATCGTACGGTTAGTGTAATGGTAGAAGCCAGCTTAACTGCGAGACAGACACGTCGAGCAGGTACGAAAGTAGGTCATAGTGATCCGGTGGTTCTGAATGGAAGGGCCATCGCTCAACGGATAAAAGGTACTCCGGGGATAACAGGCTGATACCGCCCAAGAGTTCATATCGACGGCGGTGTTTGGCACCTCGATGTCGGCTCATCACATCCTGGGGCTGAAGTCGGTCCCAAGGGTATGGCTGTTCGCCATTTAAAGTGGTACGCGAGCTGGGTTTAGAACGTCGTGAGACAGTTCGGTCCCTATCTGCCGTGGGCGTTTGAGAATTGAGAGGGGCTGCTCCTAGTACGAGAGGACCGGAGTGGACGAACCGCTGGTGTTCGGGTTGTTATGCCAATAGCATTGCCCGGTAGCTACGTTCGGAACTGATAAGCGCTGAAAGCATCTAAGCGCGAAGCAGGCCTCGAGATGAGTTCTCACTTGGAGTTTAACTCCACTAAAGGGCCGTTGAAGACGACAACGTTGATAGGCAGGATGTGGAAGTGGTGCGAGCCATTAAGCTAACCTGTACTAATTACCCGTGAGGCTTAACCATACAACGCCAAAGTGGTTTAGCGACAGAAGTTGATAAGATACTAAAGTAGCAGCGGTTTTAGACCGCGACGAAGACAAAGAATTTAAGCAGTTTTTTCCAGATTTTAATTAATGAGGGCGACCTCATTGATACACCGAATTTCCTGGTGACTATAGCGTTTTGGAACCACCTGACTCCATGCCGAACTCAGAAGTGAAACAAAACAGCGTCGATGATAGTGTGGGCTTCCCATGTGAAAGTAGAACATCGCCAGGGCCTTATAAGAGAAACCCGCTGCAGCAATGCAGCGGGTTTTTTGCGTTTGGAGTAAAGTACTTCCATGTAGTACCTCCCCTTCGCGCATCCTTGCGCTCACTTCCTCGAACTGCGAAGCGTTGCTTCGGTTTCTCGTCACCCTCGCGTTCACTGCACTGCGAAGCGGTGCTTCGGCCGCAGTTCACCCATGTGTCTCTCTATGAAAAGAATGAGAACATCCTACTTCGTCGCGAGCCAGGGCCTTATTAAGAGGTCGATGAAAGGCATTCATCCATAAATCTCATCGACATTAGTACTTCCTTGTACGTCAAACCCCGATTCGAAAGAGTCGGGGTTTTTTGCGTTTAGCGCACAATAAAAAGCGCGGGGTAAACCCGCGCCTACCAGGTAGGCGACCTTTGGGCACACATCCCTGTGGAGGGCTTCCGGCTCGGTATCCATATCTCGCGTTCACTGCACTGCGAAGCGGTGCTTCGGTCGCAGTTCACCCATGTAGTATCTCCCCTTCGCGCATCCTTGCGCTCACTTCCTCGAACTGCGAAGCAGTGCTTCGGTTTCTCGTCACCCTCGCGTTCATTGCGCTGCAAAGCGTTGCTTTGGTCGCAATGAACCCACGCTGGTAATATACCTATCCACAGGCTGGTATCTCCTTAGCTGGGTTTTCCTTATCCTCAACGTGCCAGTCTGATAGCATGTATACTATTTTGTATTATGGTTTAATCACTCCTCATGATTTGCTAAATATCTGAGCAATAAACATTTGCGATTTTTTCTTGGCTGTATATACTTACAGTAAATAAACCACTGTATGGAATACCAGTTAATGCGACCGCTTACTAAACGTCAAGAACAGATCTTTGAGTTAATAAAAGTTTTTATAAAAGATACTGGCATGCCTCCAACTCGTGCTGAAATTGCCGATGCTTTGGGGTTTAAGAGCGCTAATGCAGCAGAGGAACACCTAAAAGCGCTTGCTAAAAAAGGTGTTATAGAAATGGTTCCAGGTGCGAGTCGTGGTATACGTTTGGTTGAAGAGGAAGAAGAGGAGCTTGGTCTACCCGTTATTGGCCGTGTTGCCGCAGGGGAACCTATTCTAGCTCAGCAGCATGTTGAATCACATTGTCATGTTGATGCCGCATTATTTAAGCCTCATGCTGATTATTTGCTTCGGGTAAATGGTATGAGTATGAAGGATATTGGTATATTGGACGGCGATCTACTTGCTGTTCATAGCACTCAGTTAGCAGAGAATGGCCAGGTAGTTGTGGCTAGAGTGGAAGATGACGTCACTGTAAAGCGTCTTGAGAAGCAAGGAAAAAAGGTTCTTTTGCATGCTGAAAATGATGAGTTTCAAGCTATTGAAGTGGATTTAGAGCATCAGAATTTTGCCATTGAAGGTCTGGCGGTTGGTATCATTAGAAATGCCGACTGGATGTAGCAAAAGTTTTAAGCAATTCTTGCGAATCAATTGATGGTTCTTGTTAAGCTGCCACTTATGGTGTTAAACCGCCTTTTTCAACAAGTCGAAGTGGTAGCTCCTGTTTCTATTCTTACGCTCTCACTGTTGAGTTAATGAAACAAGAGCAGAGTATTTTTTAAGCCTGCCGTTATCATTCTAGATAGTAAATCAATACTTTTGTTAGCAAATTGCGAAGTACAGTTGAGTAACAAGTCACTCCAATCTTTGCGCGTAATAGCTAAAACTATTTCTTAATAACTTTAACTTACTCCATATTAAAGACTTATATCGACTGCCTTAGGGTCTTAGTTTGTTGATATTGCCACAATACTTAGAGCTAATATTGGTTTTACAACAGTAAATATAAAATATTGTTGGTAACACTTATTTTTCAAAAACCTTGCATTTTGTGTGTTTTTTGACTAATTGGTTAATAGTCGTGCAGTAAGTCTATGTGTTAATAGACATTATGACAGTCATCCAATAATAACAAAAAGCCGCTGTGAGCGACTTTGAAGGAGACGTCAAATGAAAATTTGTCGATTAGTTGCCACATTCGTCACCATGCTGATCGCAATGCCATCATTAGCCAATAGTGCTTATAATATGAGGCAGGGTGTGACGGATATTAGCCAGCAAGTGTATGACCTCCATATGACTATCTTTTTGATATGTTGTGTCATTGGGGTTGTTGTATTTGCTGTGATGTTTTGGGCTTTGCTCAAACATCGGAAGTCTAAAGGGGTTGTACCAGCCCAATTTCATGAAAGCACCAAAGTTGAGATCCTATGGACCGCTATTCCCTTTGTGATCTTAATAGCAATGGCGGTTCCCGCCACCAAAACCTTGATTGCAATGGAAGACACCAGTAAAGCCGATTTGACCATTAAAGTCACCGGTTCCCAATGGAAGTGGCATTATGAATACATGGGTCATGATGTTGATTTCTTTTCATTGCTTTCCACACCGAAAGATGAAATAGCCGATCTCAAAGATAAAAACCAAAACTATTTGCTAGAAGTAGACAAACACTTGGTTATTCCAACCGACAGGAAAGTGCGCTTTCTAATGACCTCAGACGATGTCATCCATTCTTGGTGGGTGCCTGACTTTGCAGTCAAAAAGGACGCCAATCCAGGGTTTATCAACGAAGCCTGGACTAAGGTAAATGAGGAGGGCATTTATCGTGGTCAATGTGCCGAGCTTTGCGGCAAAGATCACGGCTTTATGCCGATTGTTGTTGAAGCTGTTGAGCCACAAGAGTTTGATCTTTGGCTTGAAAATGCCAAAGCAGAAAAAGCTGCTGAGCAAGCAGCCTCGGCGGAAGTTGCACAACAAACCTTTTCCAAAGAAGAGCTGATGGAAGTGGGAGAGCAAACCTATATGGCATACTGCGCTGCCTGTCACCAGCCTACAGGGCTTGGCTTACCAGGTGTCTTCCCGGCTTTAAAAGATAACAAAGTGGTAGTTGGAGATATTAAAGAGCATATCGACGTATTGCTGCTAGGTCGTCCAGGTACTGCAATGCAGGCATTTGCTAAACAACTGACAATAAAACAAATCGCGGGCGTTATTACCTACAAAAGAAATAGTTGGGGTAACGACACTGGAGAAGTGATACAGCCGAGCGATGTACAAAAAGAAATCGATGCGCTAGAGGAGGCTGAAAAATGAGTGCCATTGTCGAAGAACATTCACACCACGCCCCCCCGAAAGGCTTGAAGCGTTGGCTTTTTACTACCAATCATAAAGATATTGGAACACTGTATTTACTCTTCTCTCTTGCGATGTTCCTTATTGGCGGTGCCATGGCGATGGTCATAAGGGCTGAGTTATTTCAACCAGGTCTGCAATTAGTTGACCCTCACTTCTTTAACCAGATGACCACAGTGCACGGGTTAATTATGGTATTTGGGGCGGTTATGCCTGCCTTCACAGGGTTAGCTAACTGGATGATCCCAATGATGATCGGAGCGCCTGATATGGCCTTGCCGAGAATGAATAACTGGAGCTTTTGGATACTGCCATTTGCCTTTGCCATTTTACTTTTCTCGCTTTTCTTAGAAGGCGGTGGCCCTGCATTTGGTTGGACCTTCTATGCGCCACTGTCGACCACCTATAGTAACGACAATACGGCATTTTTTGTTTTTGCGGTGCATATTATGGGGATCAGCTCAATTATGGGGGCGATCAATGTCATTGTTACCATCGTTAACCTCAGAGCGCCAGGCATGACTTGGATGAAGTTACCTTTGTTCGTTTGGACCTGGTTGATTACTGCCTTTTTGTTAATAGCGGTGATGCCGGTGCTTGCTGGAGCGGTCACTATGGTACTAACCGATAAGTATTTTGGTACAAGCTTCTTTGATGCCGCAGGTGGTGGTGATCCGGTGATGTTTCAACATATCTTCTGGTTCTTTGGTCACCCAGAAGTATACATTATGATTTTGCCAGCATTTGGGATAATCTCCACGATTGTTCCTACCTTCTCGCGCAAAAAACTATTTGGCTATGCCTCCATGGTATATGCCACAGCGTCTATCGCTTTATTATCTTTTGTGGTTTGGGCGCACCATATGTTTACCACCGGTATGCCGCTGGCAGGTGAACTCTTCTTCATGTATGCCACCATGCTAATTTCAGTGCCAACCGGAGTGAAAGTCTTTAACTGGGTCGCAACCATGTGGCGTGGAGCGATAAGTTTTGAAGTGCCGATGATGTTTGCTATTGCCTTCATTGTGTTGTTCACAATAGGGGGGTTTTCAGGGTTAATGTTAGCCATTACGCCCGCAGACTTTCAGTATCACGATACTTACTTTGTAGTCGCACATTTCCATTATGTATTAGTCACTGGTGCTGTGTTCTCTATTATGGCAGCGGCTTATTACTGGTTGCCGAAATGGACTGGCCATATGTTCGACATTAAGTTAGCTAAATTCCACTTCTGGCTATCTCTGATCAGTGTCAACATCTTGTTCTTCCCAATGCACTTTGTTGGCTTAGCTGGTATGCCGAGACGGATCCCAGATTACGCTCTGCAGTTTGCCGACTTCAATGCCATCATAAGTATTGGTGGATTTGCCTTTGGTTTATCGCAACTGCTGTTTGTGGCGGTGGTGTATAAGTGTGCACGAGGAGGTGAACAAGTGCCTGGTAAAGTATGGGATGGCGCAGAAGGCCTGGAGTGGGACGTGCCTTCACCTGCACCGCACCATACTTTCTCTACCCCTCCGGAGATTAAGTAATGCAACACGGTAGCCTGCTGAAAAAGTTATTGTTATTGACTTTAGGTATGTTTGTTTTTGCGTTTGCACTGGTGCCGCTGTATGACGTTTTTTGTGATATTACCGGGTTAAACGGTAAACCAGCAATGACGGCAGCAAAACAGAGCGAGTCTGTTGTTGAGAATAGACAAGTGTCAGTGAGTTTTACTACGCATAGCCAGAGCCAGGCACCGTTTAAGGTAGAGGCAGTCACGCATGCTGTTACGGTAAAGCCCGGTAAACTTACTGATGTTAAGTTTACCGCCAAAAACCTCAGTGCAGATGCCCGAGTGATGCAAGCTATTCCATCCGTGTCACCAGGCAAAGCGGCCAAATATTTACACAAGATGGCCTGCTTTTGTTTTGATCAACAACCTATGAAAGGGCAGCAAGAAGTTGAATTTGTGCTGCGTTTTTATGTGGATACAGAGTTACCCCCTGAAGTTGAGGAGTTAACTCTATCGTATGCACTATTTGATATTACTGAGCGAGTGTCGGCAACAGAACAGACAGTAAATACCAGCCTGCTTGCTTATAAGGAGTTCAATTATGAACCATGAACATGAGAAGTACTACGTTCCCGAGCAAAGCCCATGGCCTATTGTGGGCGCGGTTGCTTTGTTTTTTATCGCCGTTGGTGCGGCACTAACGGTTATTCAAGCTGAGGCGCAGGAAAGTAGCGGCGTTTTATTACTTTTAGTTGGGATTGCGATCCTGATTTATATGGTATTTGGCTGGTTTCGAAACGTCATTCATGAATCGCAAACCGGCTTATACTCAAAGCAAATGGACCGCTCTTTCAAGCAAGGTATGGGTTGGTTTATATTTTCTGAAGTGATGTTCTTTGCGGCTTTTTTTGGCGCATTACTCTACGCCAGAATGTTTGCTATTCCATGGCTTGGAGGGGCTAGCAACAACGCCATGACACACGAAGTATTATGGCCTCAGTTTGAAGCGATTTGGCCTTTGGTGACTACGCCAGGTGGTACTGAAACACAAGCGATGGGCTGGCAGGGGTTACCATTAATTAACACCATTATACTGCTAATTTCTTCGGTTACTTTGAGCATAGCGCACGTGGCTCTTGAAAAAGAGCAGCGCAAGAAGGTCACTGCATTTTTAGGTTTAACGGTGTTGCTGGGGATCGGCTTTTTGACCTTACAGGTTGAAGAGTACATCCATGCTTATGAAGAGCTTGGTTTAACTTTGCAATCGGGTGTGTATGGTAATACCTTCTTTCTTCTAACCGGTTTTCATGGCCTCCATGTCACCCTTGGCGCCATCATTTTATTCGTAGTCTGGCTGCGCGTTATCAAAGGTCACTTTAGCGCGAAGAACCATTTTGCGTTTCAGGCGGGTGCTTGGTATTGGCACTTTGTTGATGTGGTGTGGTTGTGCTTATTTGTGTTTGTGTATGTGTTGTAGCTAAGGGAGACGGGTTCAGTTTGAGCAGTCCAAACTGGGCCGCAATTAACACCAATACGATAACAGCAACCGAGGTATAAACGCGCTTCATCAACAAGCTGGCCATAGAGCGTTGTTCGGAGCGCAGCATAACGAGTAAAGCTCGAAATAAATTAATAAATGTCGCCAGCAGTAGCAAAATAATAATAATTTTAATCATAAGGGGTGTCCTGTGGATTTAGCCTCAGTTATTAAGGGTAGAGCAAAAGCGCCTATTTTGGCAGCGTTAATCGTTTTACTTGTGTGCTTATCACTGTCAGCGTGGCAGTGGCAACGAGCACAAAAAAAACACCTTATAAATGCTGAAATAACTCAGCAGAAAACAGCTTTATCCAGTTCCGAGCAAGCAAGCGTGCTAGATAGCCATAACACCCAGGTAACCATACAAGGTGAGTTTATCGCAGGGCATGTCTGGTTTTTGGATAACCAAGTGGTCAAAGGGAAAGTCGGTTTCGATGTAATTGCACTGTTTCGAGCGCAACATACGGGCGAGCAATTTATTGTTAATCTCGGGTTCGTGCCGCAAAAGTCAAGCCGTACACCTCCCACGTTTCTGCCACCTAAAGGAGTACAAACGTTATCTGCCTATATTAAGCCTAAGGGCAGTAAAAGCTTTACTCTCGCAGACTCGGCAGCACAAGGCAGTGATGGCCAAAATATAATTCAATACATTGATGTTGAATACCTAGCGCAGCAATCTGACATTCGCCTAGTTCCGGTCATCGCCTACCTCAATACACCTCTCGGTGATACGACAGAGCCTCATTATCAACCTGTTGTGATGTCACCACAAAAACATGAAGCATACGCATTACAGTGGTTGTTAATCGGCCTAGCTGCAGCGGTTATTGGTTGGAAATTATCAAAGAAGGAGTATAGCAATGTCTAAACCGGGAGTTTGGTTTGTGGGGCTTTTCTTATTACCCATTATTGTAGCATTTACGGCGTTAAAGCTGGATTGGCTACCTAATGAAACAACCAATCATGGGGCCTTTTTGGGTTTTGAGCTGCGTCAGCCTGAACTGGTATTAAACACTGAGTGGACGATTGCATTTCAACGTCCGCAACAATGTGACAAGCAGTGTCAGACTATGCTGCAAAGCTTACCTAACTTATATACAGCGCTGGGGAAAAATCAACACAAAGTGTCGCTTGTGGTACTACAACAACCAGCAGACGCACCAATAAAAAACACTCAAACAGTCAACTTAGAGATCGCTAAATTAAAAGATAACTATTTATACCTTGTTGACAAAACCGGGCTTTTTGTCCTTGAGTACGCACCCAGTGTAAAGCTTGATGAAGCGCGAGAAGTACAAAAAGGGTTGCTCAAGGATATAAAAAAACTGCTGAATTACTCTCGTTCTAGTTAGGGTAGGAGACTGAGATGACAAAAACAAAAATTCGCATTTCTTTATTTGCAGCAGTGGTTGCGATAGTGGTTGTAACTTTGGGCGCTTTTACTCGGTTGAGTGATGCCGGGCTTGGTTGTCCTGATTGGCCTGGGTGCTACGGCTTTCTAACCGTGCCAAATGAAAGCCATGAGTTGACAGCTGCAAAAGACAAGTTTCCTCATTTAGAAGTTGAGGCGGACAAAGCTTGGATTGAAATGATCCATCGCTATTTTGCTAGCTTTTTGGGCTTACTTATTTTATTACTGGCCGCTGCCAGAGTGCTGAAGAATAAACAAGAGTCTGGACCTCGGCGCCATTATTACTTGCTCTTACTGCTGGTGCTATTTCAAGGGGCGCTCGGGATGTGGACGGTTACTATGAACCTCCAGCCAGTGGTAGTGATGGGGCACTTACTGGGTGGCTTTAGTATTTTAGCGTTACTGACCTTGTTGGTGTTGCGGCTCAGGCACACGAGTATTAAGGCCAGTGTAACTGTGCAGCAATTCAAGTTATGTATTCTGGCTTTGGCTGTACTGGTTGTACAAATTGCTTTAGGTGGCTGGTTGGCTGCAAACTATGCAGCGCCACATTGTACTGGGTTACCACTGTGCGACAACATGGAGCTGTTCTCATGGCGCAGCATTTTTATCATGCCTGAAGCGGCTGCTAGCTATGAATTTGGGGTGTTGCCGTTTGAGTCTCGAGTTTCTATTCACTTTATTCATCGTTTGTGGGCGTTGGTTACCGTTGCCTTTTTGTGTTTAGCCTGTTGGCCATTGATGAAGTCAACTCAGCATCCTATGCTGCGTTTTTCAGCAATGTTGGTGCTAATACTGGTGGCACTGCAAGTGCTGCTAGGTATGGCCATAGTGCATTTCCAATTCCCATTATTACTTACATTATTCCACAACTTCATGGCAGCTATGGTGCTTTTGGCTACAGTGAGGTTATGTTTCTTCGCGCACTTAGCGAGAAAAATCGGAGGTCAATATGCAGTCTCTCATTAGAACAGAAATACAACACCTGGCTGGAACGCTCAAAGCGTGTTTTGCGATGTGTAAATTTAAGGTCGTGTGCATGCTAGTCATCACCGCTTGGGTTGGCCTGATGTTGGCTCCAGAAACACAAAGAAGTGTGCTGCAACAACTAATGAGTCTTTTGGGTATTGGCTTGCTATCGAGTAGTGCCGCTGCGGTTAATCATATAGTTGACCGCGAGATTGATAAAAAGATGGCGCGGACCAGAGCGCGGCCAATGGCCAACGACGCGGTTTCAGTCTCGACAGCGCTTGCGTTTTCATTGGTTCTGGCTGTAGCTGGCTATGCATTATTGATGTCATTTGCAAATCCACTCACAGCATGGCTGACGCTAGCGGCCCTGTTTGGCTACGCGGTGGTTTATACCTTGCTGTTAAAGCGTGCTACCCCGCAAAATATTGTTATTGGTGGCCTAGCCGGGGCTATGCCACCACTTTTGGGTTGGGTGAGTGAAACGGGGCAGTTAGGCGCTGAGCCTTGGCTACTGGTGATGATTATATTTGCCTGGACTCCACCACACTTTTGGGCCTTGGCAATTGCACGAAAAAGAGACTATGAGAAAGCCGAAGTGCCTATGCTGCCAGTCACGCATGGTGAATCATTCACTAAGTTGTGTGTGTTATTTTATACTATTATTCTGACGCTGGTTTGTTTACTGCCCTATTTAGTGGGCATGTCCGGTTGGTTTTATTTAATCGCCGCCAGTGTGGTGAACGTGATGTTTATTTACAAGGCGGTGAAGTTGCTGAGAACGCAAAGCCTTGAGTATGCGATGCGCGTTTTTTACTTCTCGATCTGGCATTTGCTTGTTATCTTTGTTGCTCTATTTATAGATAAAACAATCATATGAAACGATTTCTGATTTTTTTGTTGGTAGGCGCTATTGCTGCCTGTGCACCTCCACCAGATGTCTCTGAGAAAGTGGTGTGGTATGAGCAACCTAAGGCATTACAAAGCTTTGAGTTAAATGATCAACACGGTAATACTATCACCAATACCGCGTTACAAGGGTCGTGGACGTTGCTGTTTTTAGGTTATACCAGCTGCCCTGATATTTGCCCAATGACGCTATTAAAGTTAGCACATACTTATCAGGCGTTGGAGAGTAACGAGGACGTCGACGTCTGGTTTGTATCGGTTGATCCCAATCGCGATACTCAGCAAAAGCGTGCCGCGTATATCAAGCACTTTAATCCTGAGTTCAAAGCCGTCTCAGCTGAACATGCGCAGTTATTCCCTTTCGTCAAAGATTTAGGGTTAATCTATGCCATTAACCAACAAAGCGACCAAGATTACTATGTTGACCACAGCGCTTCGGTCGCATTAGTAAATCCTCAAGGTAAGTTGGAGGCCATTTTTAAACCCACTTACGCGCCGGGAAGTGTCCCTACCATTGATGAAAAGCAGCTTTTAACCGACCTACAACATATCATAAATTAGTCTAATACTGACATGGGTGAATGCCCATGTCAGTTCCCCTTTCGTGCTCTAACGCTCTAATTATTTGTGTATTTTTCATCAAACATGGTGGCATTTTTGCGATCAGGGTCTAAGCTATTTTTATTACTCTTTTTTACAAGGATTGTCTTCAGCTTATGTTGAAACTTCCAGCTGACATGTCGATACATCATGTTGAAGGTCTGTATCAACAGATCACCCAAGACTCTGGCGAAACTTCTGATGTCACTGTTGATATTAGTGACGTACAGCGTGCTGATACTGCCTCTGTGCAGCTGTTGTGTGCGCTGCAAAAGCATCTACATACGCTCGAGCATGAAATTATTTGGCATGGCGAAAGTGAAGCATTGGCCCAGGCTGTGAGTGAACTAGGTCTAACTAACTATTTATTCCATGGTACTGAAAGTTAAGAGGTGAACATGAAGAAAATTTTAGCTGTGGATGATTCGGCATCTATGCGTCAAATGGTGGGGTTTACATTAAAGAAAGCCGGGTTTGATGTAACCGAAGCCAAAGATGGCAGTGAGGCATTAACGATAGCCAAGCAACAGGGCTTTGATGCGGTTATTTCTGACGTCAACATGCCAGTGATGGACGGCATTACTTTAATTAAAGAGCTGAGGAGCTTACCGAACTACAAATTTACGCCATTACTCATGCTGACGACAGAGTCGGGCTTAGATAAAAAAACCGAGGGGAAAGCAGCCGGGGCGACGGGCTGGATTGTGAAACCATTTAACCCAGAGCAACTGCTGGCAGTATTGAAAAAAGTCATTAGATAAGCGCTAAGGATAATGCCATGAGTATTGATTTAAGTCAGTTTTTCGATGTTTTCTTCGAAGAGAGCTTTGAAGGCCTGGATGTCATGGAGGCTGAGCTTCTGAACCTACAACCAGGCACAGAGGACTCCGAAACGATCAATACTATTTTTAGAGCAGCCCACAGCATTAAAGGGGGGAGTGGTACCTTTGGTTTTACCTCAGTGACTAATTTTACGCATGTGCTGGAAACCTTGCTGGATCAGATCAGAGATGGTCGGCGGCAGTTGACGGCAGAACATGTAAATCTGTTGCTACAGTCGGTAGATTGCCTGCGTGGTTTACTCAGTGCTCTGCAAGCGGAAGAAGAGCCTGACTTAACCGAGTCGTCAGAGCTAAAAGCGCAGTTTGATAGAATCTTGGGTAACGAAGAGCAAACTCTCCAGAGTGAACCACAGTCAAGCACGCCTGAGGCCGAAACAAACACTTACCAAATCGACTTCAAACCCCACTCACATTTATTCAAAACGGGCAATGAGCCGCTCTATATGCTTAGTGAGCTTGCGGAGCTTGGTGACTTAGAAACCCATGCATTTTGTGATGGTATTCCAAGTTTAGATAAGTTTAACCCCGAAGATTGTTATTTGAATTGGCGGCTATACCTAACAACAACACAAGGGCAATCTGCTATTCAAGAAATTTTTGAATGGGTAGAAGATGATGCCGATATCGACATCACCTTGTGTGGCGGCTTATTTGAATCTGAAGTACCTGAGCCGCAAGCCGAACAGTCAGAGGCACAAGTTCAAAATGCAGAGCCTAAACCCAGCGAACAGGCTAGCAAAAAGGCAAATACAGCAGCTAATAAAGTGCCTAGCTCGAAAAAAAGCTCGGAGTCGACATCCATTCGAGTTGGTATCGACAAAGTGGATTCACTAATCAACATGGTGGGTGAGTTAGTCATCACTCAAGCTATGTTAACCCAGCTAGGTGAACAAGAACCTACGGAGCAAACTTTAACGGCACTGCAAGAGGGCCTAGCGCAGTTAGCCCATAATACTCGAGATCTGCAAGAAAATGTCATGCGTATCCGCATGCTCCCTATTAGCTTTGTATTTAGCCGTTTTCCAAGGCTAGTACGAGATACCTCACAAAAACTCAACAAACAAGTTGAACTGAAGTTGCTGGGGGAGCAAACCGAGCTAGATAAAACGGTGATGGAGAAAATTTCTGACCCCATGGTGCACTTGGTGAGAAACTCGCTTGATCATGGCTTAGAGACCCCAGAAGAAAGAATAAAAGCAGGTAAAGACCCTGTTGGCCAAGTCACTTTGAATGCCTTTCACCAAGGCGGCAACATTGTCATCGAAATCATGGATGACGGTAAGGGGTTGAACACTGAAAAAATAAAAAGTAAGGCCATAGCTAATGGCTTGATCCAGGCCACAGACGATCTCAGCCCAGAAGAGATCAACGAGCTTATTTTTAGGCCTGGATTTTCTACGGTGGATGAAGTCAGTGATATTTCTGGGCGTGGCGTGGGCATGGATGTGGTGCGTAGAAACATTCAATCGTTAAACGGCAGCGTCGAGGTAAACTCGGCGCCCGGTGTCGGTTCAACCTTTACTATACGGTTACCTTTAACCTTGGCTATTTTGGATGGTCAGTTGGTCAATGTTGCTAGCCATACCTACATTATTCCACTCATTTCAATCGTTGAGTCATTGCAAATCAATATCGACAAAGTCAGTACTGTGGGTAATGGTCTCGAGGTGCTGCGTCTAAGGGATGAATATATTCCGATCTTACGATTGTATAAGTTATTTAACCATGATGGCGCCATTGAGGCGCTTGATAAGGCATTGCTGGTGGTGGTCGAGAGCGACAATCATAAGGTAGGGCTGCTGGTCGATGACTTATTGGGGCAACAACAGGTAGTCATCAAAAGTCTTGAAGCAAACTATCAGCGCGTCAATGGTATTTCGGGAGCAACAATACTGGGAGATGGGCGCGTTTCGCTAATTCTAGATATCACAGGGTTGATTAAACTTAGTGGACTCAAACGCCCAGGGTCACAAGATCTCTTGATGGAAAAGCAAGAAGAAGAGGTGACGACATGATGACCGAACAAGCATCAATTAACGAACAGTTGGTATTGACCAATCGCGAGGGAGACAAGCAGTTTCTCACCTTTATGATGGCTGAAGAAGAGTATGGCATGGATATTTTATCGGTGCAGGAGATCCGAGGGTGGGAAGAAGTCACTGCGATCCCTAACTCCCCTAAGTTTGTTAATGGTGCCATCAATTTGCGTGGCACCATAGTACCAATCATTGACCTACGTGTGCGATTTGGCCTGCCAAGAGTCGAGTATGGTCCCTTAACCGTGGTTGTGGTGGTGGCCGTAGAAATTCGCGACAACACCAAAGTTATGGGGCTGGTAGTCGATGCGGTTTCAGACGTGTACACCATCAATGAGGAAACAGCCAAGGATGTCCCTGAATTTCAAGGGTCAGAAAATAGCTTTTTTGTACAAGGTTTGGTGAACGTTGGAGAGAAAATGGTGGTTTTATTAAACCTAAAAAGAATTCTAGATTTAGATGAAAATCATAATGAGCAATTGGTTGTCGGGGGGTAACATGAGCGAGCAAGCGTTAGCAAGTCAATTAAATAATAGGATACTCATAGCGGGGGCCATCATTATTGCTGGGCTCGCAATCAGTATGCAAATGCTAAACATAAATATGTCTGCACAGGTTTATGTGGCGTTGGTCATTGCTGCGGTAAGCGTAATTGTCGCGATTTTATTGATGAAGCAAGGAGCGAATGCATTGCTAGAAAAGCTTCGCGATATGGAAGCCATTGCTCCGGCAATTGCAAACAAAGATGCCGACTTATTACGTGCCAGCGGTGTTTCTGAACACAGTAATTTATATCGTGCTGTGGCTGAGTTAATCAATGGCAAAGAAGACGCGCATGAGCACAGCCACAGTCTGTTATTGGCATTACAGGTTTGTCAGGCCAATATCATGCTAGCCGACGAGTCATTAAACATTGTATACATGAATGACTCTGTCATTCGTATGCTGCAAAAAAATGAAGCCAAGCTGCAGCAAGACTTACCAAACTTTTCAGTGAATAACTTAATTGGCCAGAATATTGATGCCTTTCATAAAAACCCCAGTCATCAACGCGGTTTATTAGCCAATCTTAGCCGTCCCTATACCACCAAAATCAAAGTGGCAGGGCTTACCTTTGACTTAATTGCCACTCCTGTATTTGGTGATGATGGTCAGCGCCTTGCAACCTTGGTGGAGTGGAAAGATTTAACCCGTGAGTTAAAAATGGAGCAAGAGCGGGCTGAGCTTGAAAGCTTCAACGCCAAAATTACTAATGCATTAGACGTTTGTCAGGCCAATGTAATGCTCGCGGATGAAAACCTCAACATAATATACGTCAATGAGTCTGTTGTAGAAATGCTGAAAGATAAGCAAGCGCAGTTGCGTGAATCTTTACCTAACTTCTCTGCCGATAACTTGGTTGGTAAGTGCATTGACGAGTTTCATGTGAACCCCTCTCATCAACGTAATTTACTCAGTAAACTGAGTGACGTATATAAAACCGACATTAAAGTTGCCGGTTGCACCTTTGGTCTTATCGCCACCCCGGTTTTCAATGACAACCATGAGCGTATTGGTGTTGTGGTTGAGTGGGACGATAAAACGGAACGGCTAGAAAAAGAGCGTAAAGAAAAGCGCCAAGCGTCGGAGAACTTATGGGTGCGCAGAGCGCTTGATAATGTCTCAACCAATACCATGATTGCCAATGCCGACTATGACATCGTTTACGTTAATGAAGCATTGCAAGAAATGATGGATGATGCGGAGCAAGATATTCGTAAAAGCCTGCCCAAGTTTGACAGCAAGAAGCTGATTGGTAGTAGCATCGATGACTTCCACAAAAACCCCAATCATCAACGCAGCTTACTGTCTCGTTTAGACAGCGAATACGAAACTGAAATCAAAGTAGGTAAACGCACCTTTGGCTTGGTCGCCAATCCCATTTTAAATGGCGACAATGAGCGAGTTGGTTTCGTGGTTGAGTGGGAAGATAGAACCAAAGAAATCGCCATTGAAAAAGAAGTGAATGATTTAGTTCAGGCAGCCAACCGTGGTGATCTTACGGCAAGGCTTTCAGAAGAGGGCAAAGATGGCTTTTACTTACGTTTGGTTAAAGGCCTTAATAGCCTAGTTGAAACCGTTGATGAGACTGTGACAGACATGGGCGATATGCTCGATTCACTGGCAACGGGTAACCTTACACGGCGAATTGATGGTGACTACCAGGGGGCTTATGAGCGCCTTAAGCGCGATGCCAATACGACTGCAGACAAGTTAACCGAAGTCTTGGGTCGTATTCGTACGTCGGCCAATTTAGTTGCCAGTGGCGCGGAAGAAATTTCACAAGGAAATGCGGATCTTAGTCAGCGCACCGAAGAGCAAGCATCGTCACTAGAAGAAACCGCTTCTAGCATGGAGCAAATGACCAGCACCGTGAAGCAAAATGCCGATAATGCCAAAACCGCCAATGAACTGGCTGAGGATACCTGCGATAAGGCCATTAAAGGCGGTGAAGTGGTCACTCGAGCTGTCGCAAGTATGTCTGAGATTAATGAATCCAGTAAGAAAATCTCAGATATTATTGGTGTCATTGATGAAATTGCCTTCCAAACAAACTTGCTGGCTCTGAATGCCGCTGTAGAAGCTGCCAGAGCTGGTGAACAAGGTCGTGGTTTTGCCGTTGTTGCCGGAGAGGTACGAAACTTAGCGCAGCGTTCAGCCGGTGCGGCAAAAGAAATCAAAGACTTGATCCGTGATAGTGTTGGTAAAGTTGAAGATGGTACCTTACTTGTAAATGAATCAGGAGAAACCTTGAAAGGGATCGTTGACTCAGTGAAACGAGTAACCAATATGATCTCCGATATTGCTGAAGCATCCATTGAACAAAGTTCAGGCATTGAGCAAGTTAATAAAGCGGTATCGCAAATGGATGAAATGACACAGCAAAATGCTGCGCTGGTGGAGGAAGCCTCTGCTGCAGGTGAGTCGATGGCAGAACAAGCCAATGATATGCGCAGATTACTCAACTTCTTTACTTTAGGTGACTCGCAACAGCCGCAAAGTGTTATTGAGCAACCCAGCAGCTTCTCTGCACCGGAAAAACAGCTGCCGCAGCAGAGCTCAACGACGCAAAAATCGGCAACGCCTTCTCGTGCTAATCAGTTTGCTAACGACTCAGAGGAGTGGGAGGAGTTTTAGTCTTGAGGTCCATATCCGGTGAGGTATTAAGGCAGTAATGATGGCGGCGATATCGCCGCCTTGTCTACTTAATACCCCAATAATAGTGTAAGCAGTGGCTCAGAACTGCTGCGATGTCAAAAGCGCCTATCTTTTTTATCAGTAACTGAAGGTTTAAGCCCTATGCGAGAGTTTTTATTAACAGACGCAGACTTTGCTACCATCTCAGCCCGAGTCTATAAGGCCTGTGGCATTGTGCTTGGGCCTCATAAAAAAGAGATGGTCTACTCCCGTCTTGCTCGGCGAATTAGAGCCAATAATTTGGACTCCTTTGGGGCTTATTTACGTTATTTAGATGAACATGAAAGTACTGAATTTAGTCATTTTATTAATGCCATAACGACTAACTTAACCTCCTTTTTTCGTGAAAATCATCACTTTGAGTTTTTGGCTCAACAGGCGGTGCCAGAAATCATGGCGCGGCATAAGCATGATAGAAGAGTCAGAATTTGGTCGGCTGGCTGCTCCACAGGCGAGGAGCCTTATAGTATTGCAATGACCATAGCCAATGCCTTTCCCAATGGTTGGGATGTCAAAATACTGGCCACGGATCTGGACTCCAATGTACTGACAAAAGCCAGTGCCGGAGAATACACCGCCCAGAATGTGACGGGGCTTGATGACGAAGTAAAGCACAAATGGTTTCTGAAAAGTGCGGATGGCAATCTCTATAAGACCAAACCGAAACTGCAAAGCTTGGTGCACTTTAAGCGTCTAAACCTTTTGGAACCGTGGCCAATGAAAGGACCATTTGACGTTATATTTTGTCGTAACGTATTAATTTATTTTGATAAAGAAACCAAAGATAAACTGTTTAGAAATTACTATAAAATGTTGGTGCCCGACGGCTATCTGTTAATTGGTCACTCGGAAACCATGGGAAAAGAACATTTCGAATTTCGTAACTTGGGTAAGACGATTTATCAGAAGGGCCCGTTAAATGAGAGAGTTTAAACCTGTTCTTGGCGGCTTCGAGCATGTAAAACGGTTTTGGGATTCAGGCCGTGCCAAAGTGGTGGCCAAGGTGCTGCCAGGAGAGTTTTACGTCTCAAAGCAAGATGAGCTAATCTCAACCGTGTTGGGCTCTTGTATTGCTGCTTGTGTGTATGATGAAAGGCTGGGTATTGGTGGTATGAATCACTTTATGTTGCCAGGGTTAAAAGCTGTGAAAGAGGTCCACGCCGATGACCTTAATTGTCGCTATGGTAACTGGGCCATGGAGTATTTGATCAACGAAGTATTAAAAAATGGCGCAGCGCGAAGTAATCTTAAAATTAAGTTATTTGGTGGTGGTAAGATTATTAGCTCGATGACCGACATTGGAGAGGGCAATATTCGTTTTGCTCAAGCTTACGTTGAAGAAGAAAGTCTGCGGCTGGTGTCACAAGATGTTGGCGGGCCTTGGCCACGCAAAGTGGTGTTCCATCCGCAAAGTGGTCGGGCACAAGTGAAAAAGTTACGACAGATGCACAATAATACCATTGAGCAGCGTGAAGTGCGTTATCTTCACGATATTGAAGAGCAAGACAACAAGACGGATATTGAGCTATTTTAGTGCTAGGGGGGATTTCATGACCTTTGAGCTGATAACAAACCCATTGAGTACGGCTAGAGCCGATTATATAGAGTGCCAGTCATGATAAAAGTACTGATTGTGGATGATTCGCCATTAATTAGGGGCTTACTAAAAGAAATTTTAGGTCAAGCCAATGGTATTGAGGTTGTTGGTACTGCTGAGGATCCTTTCCAAGCCAGAGAGCTGATTAAGTCAACCAACCCAGATGTCCTGACCTTGGACATTGAAATGCCAAAAATGAATGGCATTAGTTTCTTAAAAAACCTGATGCGATTACGACCAATGCCAGTGGTGATGATTTCAACATTAACCCAAGAGGGCTCACCTGCAACCATAGAAGCATTGGAGCTCGGTGCGGTAGACTTTATTTCTAAGCCCACCAGTAATGTTGCTGACACCATGATGTCGTATGCCGATATTTTGGTTAAAAAGATCCGAGTAGCAGCAACGGCTAGAGTCAGAACCTTCAGGCCACCTAAACAAGCTGAGATCCCTGTTGCTGATAAGTTGTCTTTCTCACGTACAACCGTATTTGCCATTGGCGCTTCTACTGGTGGTACTGAAGCGATCCGTGAAGTGCTAATGAAGCTACCCACTCACGCTCCCCCTGTGGTTATTACGCAACACATACCGCCGGTATTTAGCACGTCATTTGCGCTGCGTATGGACCGCACCTGTGCTGTCGCCGTTAAAGAGGCAGAAGAGGGCGATGTGTTAAAACCAGGGCACGTTTACATCGCTCCTGGAGGGCGCCATTTAAGTGTGAAGCAAAAAGCAGGCAGTTACGTTTGTAGTCTCAGTGATGGTGAGCCGGTTAACCGCCATAAGCCGTCGGTGGAAGTTTTGTTTAATTCACTGTTGCCAGTTGCTAAACACGTTTGTGCGGTGATGCTAACGGGTATGGGCAGTGATGGGGCCAAAGCAATGCTGAGCTTACGTGACGCGGGGGCAAAAACATTGGCACAAGATGAGCTGACGAGTGTGGTTTGGGGCATGCCCAAAGCCGCATTTGAGCTCAGGGCGACCGATACCTTAATTCCGCTTGGTCGCATGACCGAAGCGATGATCAACGCGGTTAAGAAGTAACCTTAACCGCGGACGGTTACTTCACTATCACCCAAGGCTGTGAGAACCAGTGGTAGCGGCCAGGCTCTGATATCGAAGGGGCCGTGCAGTTATAGCGCGAACGGCCCAATGGCAAAGCTTTGGGAGTGGTGATCTGAACTTGCTGCTCATTTACCCAGTTGATATCGGCTTGGCCCACACCAGAAACAAAACAAGCAAACTGACTCGAGTGAAAGTCTTGCTGGTTAAAATGCAGCGTTATCTGCGGTTGCTTATTGCTAGTGACACTGTTGTTGTATGCCATTTCTGCAATGGCAAAGGCTTTAGTGTCTAGTTTCACCTTCAGAGTATCAAGCTTGCTATAATTTCCAGAAGCAGGAAACCGGGGTAAGCGAGTAAAGTCTGATGTCGGGCCAACTGCACCGGAGTGTTGGCCAATCCCAATGATGCCCAGTTCAGATACTAACTTTCGTAGCGCCTGATTAAACTCGCCATAAGGGTAAGCCAAGTAAGGGTAATCATGGCCTATCTCCGCTTTTATTCGTGCTTGCGACCAAGTAATATCTTGACTGATCCGCTCACGCCATTGTGCTTGCGTTTCACCCTCTTGCTTGCGGTGTAAATAGTCATGCTGAGCGCTATGGTTCGCAATGGTCGCGCCTTTTTTTGCCACTTCTCTTAATTCTTGCCAGCTCATAACATAGCTTTTTTGCTCATCGATGAGTTTAGGGTTAACAAAAATAGTATAGGGGTAACCAAACGACTCTAAAATGGGGGCCGCCGCACTGAGGTTATTTTTGTAACCGTCGTCAAAAGTAATGGCAACGGTTTTTGCTGGTAATGATTGCCCAGACTGAAGAGCAGATAACATCTCAGGCAAGGCAATTACCGAATAGTTATTGTCTTTTAAGTAGTTAAGGTGAGCTGTAAAAGTGTCCTCACTGACACTGGTTACGGCAGGGAGTTTTTCACTGACGTGATGATACTGTAAGATCACCGCACTCCAGACATTCGTTGAGAATAGGGCTAAGCCAAAAATAGTATGATGTATCAGTTTCTTAAGTGTCATAAAGCGCAACATGTGAGCCTCTTACTGCTTGCAGGTCCAATGATACTATCAAATATTACCGTGCCTTTGTTAGGTTTAGTTGATACTGCCGTGATTGGTCATATGGATCAAGCACACTATTTAGCAGGGATAGCATTAGGGTCGAGCTCCATCTCAGTGCTGTTTTGGCTGGCTAGCTTTTTACGCATGAGCACCACTGGGGTAATTGCTCAAGCCCATGGTCAACAAGACAGTGCCGCACTGGCACGGGCATTACTAACGAGTATTTTAATAGCGCTATTGTTTGCGGTTACGTTAATTGCTCTGTCACCGTTACTTATTAGTGTTATGGCGCAGCTATCAGACTCATCCAGCGAAGTGCTTGAGCAAGCCGAACGTTACTTTCAGATCCGAGTCTTTAGTGCCCCAGCAGCCATGGTTAACTTGGTTTTACTAGGCTTTATGCTGGGAATGCATTACGGCCGTGGGCCATTTTACCTCGTGCTGTTTACCAATTGCATAAATATTGCTCTGGATATTTTATTTGTGGTTGGCTTTGATTGGGGAGTCGCAGGCGCAGCCTGGGCTTCCTTGATTGCCGATTATGCTGCTCTGGGATTGGCCTGTTATTTAACACTGCAGGTTGCCAAAAAACAGCAGCTTAGTCTTACTCTGAAATGGCCGTCACGTGCGCAGTGGCTTAGCCTGCTTTCGTTAAACCGTGATATTTTTATTCGCTCGTTGATATTGCAGCTGTGCTTTAGCTTTATGACGTTTTATGGGGCTAGGCTGGGTGAAACGACCTTGGCTGCCAATGCAGTATTGTTAAACTTCTTAATGCTGGTGAGCTTTGCACTGGATGGCATTGCTTATGCGGCGGAAGCCAAAGTCGGGAAAGCAAAAGGTGAGCAGGATGTCACACAGCTGCACATGTGGGTGAAAATAAGTCTGTTTTGGGGCACGGCTTTTGCGCTACTGTATTGCTTATTGTTTATCTTCGCTGGTGGCTTAATTATTCGCTTACTCACCAGTATTCCTGCTGTTATCCAGCATGCAGAAACCTTTTTACCTTGGTTGATGGTGTTGCCTTTGATTGCCATGGCGTGCTTTCTATTTGATGGCGTGTTCGTCGGTTTAACGCGCGCGGCAGCAATGCGAAATAGCATGGTGATTGCGGCATTGTGTGGTTTTTTCTTGCCTTTGTGGTTGGCACGTGAGTTTGATAATCATGGCTTATGGTTAGCAATGAGTTGCTTTATGGCAGTGCGGGGGCTGACTTTAGCGCTGATCTATCTACGTTTATATCGAATGCAGCGGTTGCTGGATTAATTGCTGTCGAAAGGATCGTTTTGCTTAAGTGCTTGACGGCGTTGCTCTCGTGCCTCGATGACTTGTGAAAAACGGTTGGCAAAAATGCCTAAGTAACCGTAAAAAGCACACCCTAAGCCAGGCACTAATACAATTAACCCAACCAGTTGTAACCAGTGAGTTTGACGGTAGCCGAAGTAAATAAGCGCTGCAGCAGTAATGACGAGGGCGAGACCACTTAAAAAGAATTTAAGGCTTCGCTTAGGGTGAGACCCTAAGCGATAAATGGTGGCTTTCATTGCTTAATAGTAAGAATGCTCACCGCGTGAGTGCTCAGTAATATCACGAACACCGGTGATCTCATCAAACTTAGCGATCATTTCTTTTTCAATGCCATCTTTTAAGGTGACATCAATCATAGAACAACCATTACAGCCGCCGCCAAATTGTAATACTGCAACGCCTTCCGAGGTGATCTCGACTAAACTTACTTGACCACCATGATTCGCTAGTTGCGGGTTAACCTCAGTCACTAACATGTGTTCAACACGCTCTTCTAGGCTGGCATCGTCACGCAGCTTACGGGCTTTGGCATTAGGTGCTTTAAGGGTCAATTGACTGCCCATTTTATCGGTGACAAAGTCGATATCGGCTTCTTCTAAGAAAGGGGCGCTCTCTTCGTCAACCACAGCTTCAAAGCCATTAAATGGCAAGCGAATGTCGCTTTCTTCAACGGCATCGGCTGGGCAGTATGATACGCCACATTCTGCTTGAGCTGTGCCTGGGTTTACAACGAATACTCTGATATTGGTGCCGTCAGCCTGATCGGCTAGTAGCTTGGCGAAATGGCTTTGGGCAGATTCTGAAATACGGATCATAACTTGCTCTATACTTGACTAAATTACTCGGTTAATCGTTATCATACTCTCCTCATCGTGTTGTCGCCAGTGTTCAACGTAAAAATTTGGTAATTTCCGGTGTACTTGGTAGCGTCAAAAGTATACAAAATTAAAGGAAATCAATATGCGCTTAATCGTTAGCTTTTTACTATTGTTGAGTTGCGTGGTGCAAGCCAAGCCACTCGACTATTACTTTGATGATGAAGTTCAGTTTGACCCCGCGATCACTACGCCTGAGCAGGCGTTTGGTTATCAAGTGGGAGATTGGCATTTGCGCCATGGTCAAATTGTACAATATTTGCAAACCCTTGCTGCGCAAAGCCCGAGACTCAGCATCGAAACTATAGGCTACAGCCACGAACAGCGCCCTCTGGTTTTATTGCGAGCCACCTCGAGCAAGCAGCAAACCCAGCTGGAACAAATTCGCCAACAGCACATTACCTCGTTAAGTTCAGAGCAAGCACGAACTGAGCAGCCTTTGGTGATGTGGATGGGTTACAGTGTGCACGGCAATGAATCTTCAGGCAGTAATGCTGCGGTGTTAATTGCCTATTATCTTGCTGCAGCAGAGGGCAAAGCCATTGATGCGTTGCTGGATAATGCCGTAATATTACTCGATCCCGCGCTTAACCCAGATGGCTTGTCTCGCTTTGCCACTTGGGCCAACAGCAATCGCAGTAAGTCGGTATCTACCGATCCGGCACACCGTGAACACAATGAATCATGGCCATCTAGTCGCACCAATCATTATCTGTTTGATTTAAACCGTGACTGGCTATTGCTGCAGCACCCTGAATCACGTGCTCGGATTAAGGCATTTCATCACTGGAAGCCGAATGTGTTAACGGATTTCCATGAGATGGGCCCCAACAGTACTTACTTCTTCCAACCTGGGATCCCGTCACGCACGCACCCTATTACTCCGCAGCAAAACGTGACCTTAACCAATACCATTGGCCAGTTTCATGCTGATGCCTTAGACGCTCAAGGCAAACTTTACTTTACTCAAGAAAGTTTCGATGACTTTTATTATGGCAAGGGCTCGACTTATCCCGACGTTAACGGTGCAGTGGGAATTTTATTTGAACAAGCCAGCAGCCGAGGTCACCAACAAGAAACCCAATATGGTGTTTTAACCTTTCCAGAAACAATAAAAAATCAGGTGACGACCAGTCTTTCTACCTTTAAAGCCGGCTTAGCCAATAAAAAAGCATTATTAGATTATCAGCAAAACTTTTATGCCAAGGCGACAGAGTTTGGTAGTAAAGATGATAACTATGGCTTTGTGGTGGCGAAAGGCAACGATGCCTATCGCTTTGATGCTTTTAAATCGCTACTGCAGCAGCATGATATTAAGGTGCAGTACTTAACTAAGAGCAAAGAAATCAAAGATGGTGAGTATCACCAAGGCGATCTTTTTGTGCCACTGGCGCAACCGCAATACCGTTTAATTAAAGCGTTATTTAGTACCCAAACCAATTTTGCCGATAACACCTTTTATGATGTTTCTGGTTGGACGTTACCTTATGCCTTTGATCTAAATTTTGCTGCAGTAGAAAGTAGCTGGGGTATCGAAGTAAGTGATGTACTACCAAGCAAGAGCATAGCGAGTTTACCTCCAAGTCCAGGAAAATATGCTTATGCTATTGATTGGCAACACTATTTAGCACCACAGCTAGCCAATAGACTGTTGCAACAAGGGGTAAAAGTCGCCGCGGCGATGTCACCATTTACCGCCAAAACAACAGCGAGCGAGCGTGACTTTGCTGCTGGCACGCTGGTGGTTGCTCGTGGTATTCAGGATAACGCAGAGTGGTTTGAGCTACTGACTTCGACAGCACAAGAACTCAATATTCCTGTGCATGGGATTACCTCAGGTCTCACCACCAACGGAATAGACTTTGGTTCACGACAAATGCTGCAGCTTAAAGCCCCTCAGGTACTTATTGTGGGTGGTGAAGGGGTAAGCCAATATGAAGTCGGCGAACTATGGTATCACCTCGACCGTCATGTGGCTTTGGCACCGAGTATTATCGAAAAAAGCGACTTAGCAGCGGTGGATTTATCCCGTTACAGTCATATTTTGTTGGCGAATGGTAACTATAAAGATCTCAGTGACAAAGCCAAGACGCAGCTGCATAGCTGGGTCGCTAAAGGTGGGGTGATCTGGGGTCAAAAACGCGGTGCTCAGTGGCTAATTGAGCAGCAGCTATTAGACGCTAAAATGGTATCGCGAAATGAAATGCGTGAACAATTTACTAGCCAAGGGTTACGGTTTGCTGATCGCGATAGCCTAGCGGCACGACAGCGCATTGCCGGTGCTATTTTTGATGCTCGTTTAGACTTAACTCATCCGTTAGCTTATGGTTTTGCAGATAGTCAGTTGCCGGTGTTCAAAAATAGCACTTGGCTTATGTACTCTGATGGCAAACCCTTTATTGAGGCGCTGTCATATACCAAAGCCCCCCTGCTTGCAGGCTATGCTGATAAGACCAATGTTTCGCAAATTGCTGACAGTTCCGTCTTAATTGCCACTAAGGCAGGTAAGGGCGTTGCCATCGGAATGACAGATAACCCAGTGTTTAGAGGGTTCTGGTATGGCTCTAGCCGATTGCTGAGTAATACACTGTTTTTTGCCAAAGCCACACGTTAATCCTTTGCCTGATATGGCGTGAGGCATAGCGCCATGGCCCACACCATATCAGCTCCACCTTCTTTACATGTTTTGGCGGCCGATTCTATGGTCGCCCCTGTGGTGATAACATCATCAATAAGCACTATTTTTTTACCTTGCAGCGGCTGGTTAAGTGAAAACGCAGCCGTTACATTTTGTTGCCGCTGAGCTAAGCTCAAACGGCTTTGCGGTCGTGTTTTTTTATTACGTCGTAAAACACTTGGTTGTAATGGCAAACACTTAAAAGCCTGCTCAACTTGGTTGTAACCGCGCCTAATTAAGCGCTCTGGATGCAAAGGTAAGCAGCAAACAATGTCCGGTGTGAAAGGGGCCTCAACTTGAAACCGACCCCACAATTTTGTCGCAAGCACGGTTAAAGCCAATTGGTAATGCTTTTGTTGCTGAAACTTCACTCCTCGTACCCATTGGCTTTGCGGGCGCTGATACCAGCATGCTGCGGTTAAGCCATCGCAATGGGGTATTGCGACGATACGTTCAACATCTGGGTGTTGAATAAGATTGATATGGTAGTCGGAAAAAGCCTGCAGCTGCTCAGTGCAAGAAGAACACAATTGTGCCCCCAATACCGGCAGAGTACAGCATAAACAACGTCGCGAGTGCCAACGCTCAAGCAGGTGAGATAATAACGTCATTGCTTTCCATCCTTGGTTAGCTATCATTGCCCTCAAGTTTGGTAGAGAGACGTAAAAAATGCAAAAACAGCTGGTTTTCCTCCATGGCTGGGGGATGAACAAGGCCGTCTGGCAATTATGTCAGCAAACGCTGGCAACAGATAAATCATTGCAAATACAAGCACTGAATTTACCAGGTTTTGGTGGCGAGGCGCTCCCCACCAGTGGCTTTTCAATCACAGCTTGCGCAGAGCAACTGGCTGAGCAATTGCCAGACCACAGTATTTTAGTCGGTTGGTCGTTAGGAGGGCTATTTGCCCTCTACTTAGCGCATCACTACCCCCATAAAGTGAGTAAGGTGGTGCTGGTATGTGCCTCTCCTTATTTTTGTCAAAGCAGCGAGTGGCCTGGAATTAAGCCCGATGTGTTGGCAAACTTTGCTACCCAGCTACAGCGAGATAGTAATAAAACCATAGATCGTTTTTTGGCGATCCAAGCCATGGGAAGTGAACACGCTAGAGAAGACATTAAGCAGTTACGGCAATTACTCGCAAGTTTGCCAGCACCACAGCAACAAGCGCTTGCTGGTGGACTTAACATGTTGCAGTCATTAGACCTAAGAGTGGCTTTTAGTGAATTAAAGCAGCCTGTGGCAGGGGTTTTTGGACGCTTAGACTCTTTGGTGCCGGCTGCGGTCGTTGACGATATGCACAAGCTTAACGCAAACTTTCGTGCTCACGTGATGGCGAAAGCCTCACATGCGCCGTTTATTTCACACAAAGATGAATTTATATCGCTTCTAAAAACAATTATTTAGTGCCTAATATAAGTAAAAGCGGCAAAAAATTGCCGCTTTTACTTTCTTTTCTTGCCTGGTTGCGCAATAATTAGTCAATAAATGTAACTGTATCTAGGTGGTAATATGCCAATAGGTGATGTATTAAATAACGGTATTGACGGCTATAACCGCGCTGCGCAGGGCATTGCCCAAGCCAGTGCAGATATTAACCGTGCCACAGTTGAGCAACAAAGCGCAGATGAAAGGGCTTCTCAACGCCAGTTACAAGCAGCAAGCAGTGATGAAGCCACAACTGCACCAGTGAGTGAAACGCCAAGTTTGACTGAGTCTGTGGTGGCATTAAAAGTTGAAGAGTTTAATGCTAAAGCCAATGTTCAGACCATACGTACGGCTGACGAAGCACTGGGAACGTTAATTGATATCAAAGTGTAATGAACATTGTAACGCCCCCGCCGGCGATGAATCTCAACACTGCCAACGTGTACACCGAAACCGCTGTACGCGACAACCAGCTACGCGAAGTTATACCTAAACCCGCGGCCAGTAATCCTACGTTTGCAGAAAATAAAAACTCCACTGATGCCGATAAAGGTCGTTCCGCCAATGCCGACGAGGCCAAGGTATACGATGCCACCGGTAAGGCCGAGCAAGATAAATCGGTAAATGCGAAAAAAGAAGGCGAACAAGAGCAGGGTCAGCAGCAGGAAAAGAACGAGCAGGAACAGCAACAGGCAGAGCAAGATGAGCAAGTAGTTCAGGAGCTCAAAGCCCGAGACCGTGAAGTGCGCCAACATGAGCAAGCTCACGCCAGAGTGGGAGGGCAATATGCTGGCTCCCCCAGCTATGAATATCAACGTGGCCCTGATGGCAAAAACTACGCCATTGGCGGTGAGGTAATGATTGATGTTGGACCTATCGAAGGCGACCCAAAAGCCACCATTGAAAAAATGCAAACCGTAAGAGCCGCTGCTTTGGCTCCTGCTGAGCCCTCTAGTGCTGACCGCGCGATTGCCGCGGATGCCACTCAGAAGCAGTCAAGCGCCCAAGCAGAGCTTGCCAAGCAATCGATCAGTGGTGAAGAGCAAGACAAACCAAAGCGGGTGCAGAGCATTCAAACGCGACGTTTGAGTGGTGAGCAAGCAGCAGCCGAGAGTGGAAGTGAGCAGGCTAAGCTAAAGCAAGATGCGGATCCGCATGCCATTGCCATGCCCATTGAACCCGATCCTGAAATTCAAGCCAGAGCGTTACGGATCTCTGACTTCTATTATCAAGTAGCGGCACCGAATAAACCGGCGTCGCTTTCCGTAGAAATTTAACCGGAGCAGCGGCTTTTCCTCCGCAAGTCGCTACATAGCAACGAGTTAAAACCCCATTAACCGAAAAGCGCGACGTTAGCCGCGCTTTTCTTTGCTTGTCTTATTAGCGAACTGTTTGTCTTATACCAGTGCTATTTTTTCAATTTTGCAAAGGCTTCGGCGAACGCGTTCCCCATGGCAGCATTGCCATTATCGCGAGACTTTTGCTTGGCCGCTTTATTACCTTGTTTACCTTTGGCCGGTTTCTGGCTGGGTTTGTGCGATGCCGCAGGATTAACTTCGTCATGCAGTCGCATGGTAAAGCTGATGCGTTTACGGGGAACGTCAACCTCAATGACTTTTACTTTAACAATATCACCGGCCTTAACCACATCTCGAGGATCAGAGATAAACTTATCGGTGAGTGCCGAAATATGAACAAGACCATCTTGGTGGACGCCAACGTCTACGAACGCACCAAAGTTTGCTACATTCGATACTACGCCCTCTAGCACCATTCCCACTTTTAGGTCATTGATAGCCTCAACGCCAGCTTTGAATTGCGCTGTTTTGAACTCAGGACGCGGGTCGCGGCCAGGTTTATCGAGCTCTTTGATGATGTCATTAACGGTAGGCAAGCCAAACTTATCGGTAACATAGTCATTGGCAACAAGTGCATTTAACACCTCTGAGTTACCTAGTATGCCAGACACGGCAATATTCTGCTTTTCACACATGGCTTTTACCACTGGGTAGGCCTCAGGGTGCACTGCTGAAGCATCCAGCGGATCGCTGCCATTGCTAATACGCAAGAAACCAGCGGCTTGCTCAAAGGCCTTAGGACCCAGTCTTTCGACTTTCTTTAGTGCCTTGCGGTTTGCAAATGAGCCGTGCTCATCACGGTATTTCACAATGTTACTGGCTAATGTTTTGTTTAAACCCGACACGCGAGTAAGCAAAGGAACAGAAGCGGTGTTCACGTCAACGCCCACTGAGTTCACACAATCCTCAACAACTGCTGTCAGTGACTGCCCTAATTGACTCTGTGAAACATCATGTTGGTACTGCCCTACGCCAATAGACTTAGGTTCAATCTTAACCAGTTCAGCCAGAGGGTCTTGCAGTCTTCTTGCGATTGATACGGCACCGCGCAAAGAGACATCAAGATCTGGAAACTCATTGGCGGCAAACTCAGACGCCGAATACACCGACGCTCCGGCTTCACTGACCATGACTTTGTTTAATTTAAGCTCAGCGGCATTTTTCAAAAGCTCAGCGGCCAATTTATCGGTTTCACGCGATGCGGTACCATTGCCAATAGCGATCAGCTCGACTTTATATTGGCGACACATTTGTTCAAGTGTCTTCAGTGATTTATCCCACTGATTTTGCGGTGCATGAGGATGGATAGTACTGGTTGCTACCAGCTTTCCTGTGGCATCGACAATGGCAACCTTGCAGCCTGTACGTAGTCCAGGGTCTATACCCATGGTCACCTTTGCACCAGCAGGTGCGGCCATCAGCAGGTCTTTTAAGTTTTTGGCAAAGACATCAATGGCATCGCGCTCTGCACGTTCACGCATGGCGGCCAAAAACTCGTTTTCGAGGTGTAAGGCGATCTTAATTTTCCAGGCCCATTGTACTACGCTCATTAACCAGTCACTGGCGGTATAACCTGATACCGCAAGCTGGTAGTGATCCGCAATCATTTGCGCACAAAACTGCGCTGCGTCTTGGGCACTGGGTTCTGGATTGATGTTAAGCTGCAGTACGCCCTCATTGCGCGCTCTGAGCATAGCCAAAGCGCGATGCGAAGGCACTTTGCTTAATAATTCGTTGTGTTCAAAATAATCGCGGTACTTGTTGCCACTTTCTTCTTTTCCAGCAATCACTCTGGCTTCGAGTTGGGCGTTAAGTTTTAAGTGCTGGCGCAGTTTAGCTAATAATTTAGCGTCTTCGGCAAAGCGCTCCATCAGGATAAACTTAGCGCCATCAAGCGCGGCTTTGCTGTCTGAAATACCTGCATCACCATTAACAAACTCTAAAGCTTGTTGTTCCGGGTTGAGATTAGGATCGGCAAATAAGGCATCTGCCAACGGCTCAAGCCCTGCTTCAATGGCGATTTGGCCTTTGGTGCGGCGCTTCGGCTTATAGGGTAAGTACAAGTCTTCAAGCTCAGTTTTACTCTCTGCAGCATTGATCTCAGCGCTCAGCTCGCTACTCAGTTTGCCCTGCTCATCAATGGTTTTAAGAATAAATTCACGGCGCTCATCCAGCTCACGTAAATAGCTGAGACGCTGCTCAAGCAAACGTAGCTGGGTATCGTCTAAGCCACCCGTTACCTCTTTACGGTAGCGGGCAATAAATGGCACTGTGGCCCCTTCGTCTAGCAAGGTAACAGCAGCGGTTACTTGTTGCTCTTTAGCGCTCAATTCCGTTGCTAAACGTTGTGCGATATTGCTCATGCAAAATCCTTATAATCTCTTATAACTGTTTTATGGCCGTGTGGCACTAACCTGATGAGGCAGGCTTACCAAGGTGCCGCGAGCTAATTACTGGCTAATATAGTATCACTGATCTGTGTCGCTACGATATTCGATTTGATTGATAAACCAAAGTCGTTCGCCTTGTGGAGAGCGGACGACTACTTCATCATCGACCTGTTTACCTAACAGCGCCCTTGCCATTGGGGCATCGATGGAGATGTAGTCGTTGCGGTCATAAATTTCATCAGGACCAACAATGCGAAATTGTCGCACTTCGCCGGCTTCACTTTCCACCTCAACCCAAGCACCAAAAAAGACTTTGCCTTCTTGCTGACGATCGTAGGCGACCACTTTCAGCTCTGGTAAACGCTTACGCAAAAAGTGTACTCGGCGGTCGATTTGCCGCAGTAGGCGTTTATTGAAGGTGTAATCGGCGTTTTCAGAGCGATCGCCTAGGCTGGCAGCCCAATTCACAATTTTGGTGATTTCAGGGCGCTTTTCAAACCATAAGTGGTCATGCTCTTGCTGCAACTGACGATAACCTTCCGGGGTGATTAAATTTGTCTTCATAAGGCCATGGTTGGTGTTAAATGTCTTGTAATGTTCGGTAACAATCTAGTATCAATGTATGGTGTCTAAAGTAGTGAAATTCAATTATATTTAAGAATAATAATATTACCATGCTGAAAGCATGCACAGCGTTTACTTAATTTTCGCTGTAACAGCAAGCTAATCACTTTTTCAGACTTATAAATAGAAGAAAGTAAATGGGAAACGAAACCACCAAAGTACTAGTTGTTGATGATGATATGCGCTTACGCAGTTTGCTTGAACGTTACTTGGTTGAGCAAGGATTCATTGTCAGAAGCGCCGCCAATTCCGAGCAAATGGATCGCTTAATTGAGCGAGAGAATTTCCACCTAATGGTACTCGACCTGATGCTACCGGGCGAAGACGGTTTATCGATTTGTCGTCGTCTGAGGCAAAAAGAAAATGAAATCCCCATTGTTATGCTGACCGCCAAAGGCGATGAAGTGGATAGAATCATCGGTTTGGAGTTAGGGGCGGATGATTATATTCCTAAGCCTTTCAACCCAAGGGAGTTATTGGCACGGATTAAAGCAATATTGCGCCGTCGCGCCAAAGAGGTCCCAGGGGCTCCCGCGGCGGAAGAAAACGAGGTCAGTTTTGGTGACTTCACACTCAACTTGGCAACCCGAGAAATGCAACACGGTGATGAGACGATTTCGCTCACCAGTGGTGAGTTCGCTGTGCTTAAAGCATTGGTTAGCCATCCCCGAGAGCCACTCAGCCGTGATAAGTTGATGAACTTAGCGCGAGGCCGTGATTACAGTGCGCTGGAGCGCAGCATTGATGTTCAAGTGTCGCGCTTACGTCGGATGATTGAGGACGATGCCGCCAATCCACGTTATATTCAAACCGTTTGGGGTTTGGGATACGTTTTTGTGCCCGATGGCGTGAAGTAGTCTTATGTTACCTCGTAGTGCCTTTGGGCAAACCGTCTTTTTTGTCGGTGCTTTACTGCTCATAAACCAGGTCGTTTCTTATGTCACGGTAACGCTCTATGTGTTCAAACCCACCTTTGAACAGGTCAACTTGATGCTGGCTAAGCAAGTAAAAACGGTATTCATTGACTGGGAAGACGGCGTCGAAGTGGACTCTAGCCTGTCGAGTAAGTTCTTTGAAATTACCGGCATTGAGGTGATGACACAGCGGGATGCTTATCGTAATGGCCTCGGTCAAGCAAAAGAGTATACGCTACTATCACGCAGTATGTCTGAGCAGCTCAATGGCTCTGCCCGAGTGCGGATCAGTCAAGGCGACCCTGTGGTTTACTGGGTTGAGACACCACAAGCACCAGGATGCTGGGTACGAGTACCTTTAGCTGGGCTGAGTGAAACAAAAATGGAGTTTTTGATTTTTTACCTTTCCAGTATTGGTTTTCTCAGTGTGCTTGGAGGCTGGTTATTTGCTCGACACCTGAATAAGCCATTAAAGTCGTTGCAGGTGGCTGCAAGTCGAGTCGGTGATGGTGACTTTTCAACCCGCTTAGTGGAAGAGGGCTCAACGGAAGTAATAGAAGTGACTCGGGCGTTTAACAAAATGTCTAAAGGCATTGCCGAACTGGAAAACGATCGGCGGCTATTAATGGCTGGGGTATCTCACGATTTACGTACGCCATTAACTCGGATTAGGTTAGCCACCGAGATGATGTCGGAAGAGGAAGACTATTTGCGTGATGGCATCATTGACGATATTGAAGACATGAATGCCATTATTGATCAATTCATTGAATATTTGCGTCATCATAATGGTGCCGAAATGGTCAGCGGCGATGTTAATGGCGTCGTTGAAGAGGTCGTTCATGCTGAACAGCAACATCAACGGCCAATACATTTCCAAGCAGAAGCCCATTTACCCGAAGTGGTCATGAATGCGGTTGCCATTAAACGGGTGGTGACGAATATGATTGAAAATGCTATTCGTTACTCGCAAGAAGCGATTGAGGTCACCACAGAATACAGCGCAAAACACCGCGCGGTACTGGTAAATGTGATGGATCGTGGCCCGGGCATTCCTGAGTCTGAATTGGAGTCGGTATTTGAGCCCTTTAAACAAGGGGATCAAGCGCGCGGCAGTGAAGGCAGCGGCCTTGGGCTTGCCATTATTAAACGCATTATCACCACCCATGGCGGCCGGGTAAAGCTGCGCAACCGCGAAGGGGGAGGCCTAATAGCACAGATTTCACTGCCCATCGCGAAAAAATACAGCTCGCAATAAAGGACTGCCCTTGGCAACAGAAAATATCCTTAGTGTAAGCTATACCCCAGGTTGCCTCGAAGAGCCGCTGGTGATGCAAATAAAGTCCGTCATTGTCGCTTCATTTAACGGCATTGATGCGGATGCTTATTATCAGCAATACTTTGATGATCCGGCTGTTTCAAAGCGGCGTTTGCGGCTGTACTTTGAAGATAACCTGGTGGTGGGGTATTGCTTGCTGACTTTTACTGATATGTCTAAACGGCAAGTAGTAATAGGTGCATCAGCGGCATTTTTAGCCCACCACCGTGGCAAGAACAATACCTTTGCCTTTTCTATTGTCGAAGCAATCAAGCATTATGCTCAGCGCCCTTGGCGGCATCATGTTTACGCCGATACCATGCTGAGCCCTGCGATGTTTCGGGCTATGGCCAAGAATATTGCTATCGTTTACCCCAGTCAAACAGGTTTTAATCCTAAGGTAGCCTCCCTTTATGAAAAGCTTAACCCAGAGGGAATAATCAGCGCCGGCAATAACATGCGTTGCTTGCGCAAAGTGGGTCGGCATGTCAGTTACAGCGCAGCTGAAATCAGTCAGTTTAGAGCCAGTCAAAAGCCAGAAATTGCACTGTATTGCCAAGTGAACCCAAACTTTCATCAGGGGGTTGCACTGGTAACCATTATTCCTATTTCAGTTAGGCAATTAATGACCACGGCAATAAAGCTTTTTGCCAGAATCTTCACTGGCTGAATTACAGTAAAGGCGTTGAAGCCGCCTTTACTGTCTATCAGTTTTCTAGCTAGGGCACATTCCCAAAGATTCACAAATCGCAGGGTGGGTGTTGCAGACTTGCCAACTATTGCAGTCAATTTTAGAGACTTCGTACTCTCCTGCCGCTATCTGCTGTGTTACTGTTCGTTGCAGTTGATCCGCTCTTAGTGATTTGAGTGGCTTCTTTTTTAGTCTTAGTTTCATTAGCTTTCCTTAAACGTTAGTCAATAGCACTGATATGAAAGCATAAAGTTAATGGTAGGTTAAGGTTTGTTGGTTGAAGTTTACTCAAGTTCATTATTTTTGCTTAATTAAGTCGCGTTTTTTTAAGCATGCAAACCTTATTTAGCAGCACTTTTTACTTGGATTATTTGGTGCAGTAGAGCTCGAACTTTGTACGATTGCGGTTACTGCAGTGGCAGTTGAATCCTAGTGGCAGAATAAAGTGATGGAATGAGCAGACACAAAAAAACGCCCAACGAGGGGCGCTTTTGATAAAGGAATCTTACTGGGTGGCTTAGCCGCGTGGACCCGCTGCTTTTATCGCCTCAGAGACATCATACTTAGCAAAGTTTTCTTTGAAGTCTGTTGCCAGCTTCGCTGCATACTCTGCGTATTTGTCTTTATCCTGCCAAGTATTGACTGGGTTTAGCAATTCACTATTAACCCCTTCAACAGCCACTGGCACGTCTAGATTAAGCGCTTCAATATGCTGTGTTTCAACGCCTTCCAGTGTGTCGTTAACAATTGCATCAATCACTGCGCGAGTAGTTGGAATATCAAAACGCTTACCTACACCGTAAGGGCCACCGGTCCAGCCAGTATTCACTAAGTACACCTTAGCACCAAACTCACGTACACGTTTCATCAACAACTCGGCGTATACGCCAGCAGGGCGAGGGAAGAAAGGCGCACCAAAACAAGTAGAGAAGGTGGATTCAATATCTGATGTTGAGCCAATCTCAGTTGAGCCTACTTTTGCAGTGTAGCCACTTAGGAAGTGATAGGCAGCAGCTTCTTCGCTTAGGATAGAAACTGGCGGTAATACACCACTAACATCGCAGGTTAAGAAGACCACGGCACGCGGTTCACCAGCACGGTTCTCTTCTTTGCGCTTTTCTACGTGCTCAAGTGGATAAGCCGCTCGAGTGTTTTGCGTTAAACTTGAATCGGTGTAATCAGGGGTGCGAGTTTCATCGAGCACGACGTTTTCTAAGATAGTGCCAAAACGGATGGCATCCCAAATTACTGGTTCATTCTTTTGTGAAAGATCGATGCATTTAGCGTAGCAACCGCCTTCAATATTGAATACGCTGCCAGGCGCCCAGCCGTGCTCGTCATCACCAATAAGGAAGCGTTTTGGATCGGCCGATAAAGTGGTTTTACCGGTACCAGAAAGGCCAAAGAATAGCGTGGTGTCGCCTGCCTCACCAACGTTCGCGCTGCAGTGCATTGGCAGTACGCCTTTTGCTGGAAGCAAAAAGTTTTGCACCGAGAACATCGACTTTTTCATCTCGCCTGCGTAATGCATGCCAGCAATAAGTACCTTACGTTGTGCGAAGTTAATGATAACCGTACCATCGCTGTTGGTGCCATCGCGTTCAGGATCACATACAAACGACGGCACATTCATTACCTGCCACTCAGGTAAATCAGCAGCATTATAGTTTTTAGGTTCAATAAACATGTTCTTGGCAAAAATATGGTGCCATGCTGTTTCTGTGGTCACATTTACTGGTAGATAGTGCTCAGAATCAGCGCCAACTTCAAGGTGAGAGACGAAGTGGTCATTTTCAAGCACGTGAGCTTCAACGCGAGCCCATAAAGCATCGAATTTATCGGCATCAAACGGGCGGTTGACATTGCCCCATTGGATGTCATTTTCTGTGCTTGATTCTTTAACGATAAAACGGTCATTAGGAGAGCGTCCAGTACGGCGACCTGTTTTTGCAACAAAAGCTCCATTTGCGGCTAAAGTGCCCTCGCCACGGCGGATCGCGTGTTCGACAAGTTCAGCTGCAGTTAAATCGACAAAACGAGTAGCGCTTGAAGTCATGTTTATACCTAAAAAGTGAGAGTTGAACGGGATAGCTCTGGGGTACTTTTGCCCTAAGCTGATTTTATAGTAACAGATGGAATTGAGATATTCGAGACTTTGAAGGGGCTAAAACTGCATAAAAACAGCAAAAAACTTGAATAATTTCAATGATACCGGTGTCATAAATTTAAGGCTTTTTATGACACCGGTATCACTTTTTGGGGATAAAAAAACCGCTAATTTCAGCGGTTTTATTTACTATGTCGAGCTAAAAGCTGATTTAGTTAAAAATCGATTTAATATCTTGCTCGTTAAAGACATAATTTTTCAAACAATAATGGCAACTGATATTGATCTCACCTTGTTCCTTTATATCTGCCATTAATGCGTCAAGGCCAATGTTGGCCAGTGCATTTTCGGTTTTTTCACGGCTACAGCCACAGACAAACTCAATGGCTTGTGGTTCGAACAGCTGCGGGTTGTCTTCGTGGTATAAGCGAGTCAGCACGGTGTTTGCGTCTAGCTCCAACAACTCATCGTCTTTGATGGTATTGCTAAGCGCTTCTAAATGTTTAAAGTCCGCCAATGACTTTTCTTTATCAACCGGCAGTACTTGTAAAAATAACCCAGCTGCTTTTACGCTGTCGTTATTTACGCGGGTCGCAAACCACAGACGCGTTTTTAGCTGCTCAGACTGTTCAAAGTATTCTTCTAAGCACTCTGCTAACGTTGGTTTAGCAAGAGGAACAATGCCTTGGTAACGCTCACCTTTGGTCGGAGTAATGGTGAACACCATGTGGCCCTTGCCAAACAGCTCTTGAATTGAGCTACCAGACACCTCTGATTGCATTCTCGCAACCCCTCGCATTTGTTGCTTGTGGTTACCATTGATCACCGCATATTTTACCGCTCCATCACCTTGAAGTTGGACCGCAATGTCCCCTTCGAACTTCAGTGTCGCAGTTAATAGACTGGTCGCAACAAGTAGCTCGCCTAAAAGCTGCTGAACAGGCTCTGGGTAATTATGACCGCTGATGATGTCGCTGAAGGTTTGTTCTATCTGTACAAGCTCACCACGGACATCAAGCTTGTCAAAAATATAACGATGAAGTAAATCAGTCTGCATTAATGAAAATCCTAGTTTGACTTCAATTTAAGTAATTCACGGCGCTGCTTTTTGTCTGGCTTGGTTGCCGGACGAGGCGCAAATAAACTGTTGTTTTTGCGTGCAAGCGCGTTTTGGGTTCGTTTTTCAATACTTGCTTCAGACTCTTCATAAAGAGTTTGGGCAATCGGAGCGGCTTGGCGTTTATCCATTATTTTGAGGACTGTGACTTCTTTTTCCTCATAGCCTTGGGCAAGTTTAATCAGTGCACCTACTTCAACGTTCTTGCTGGGCTTACAGCGCTGACCGTTGTAATGAACCTTACCTCCTTGCACCATCTCACGTGCCAGGGCTCTGGTTTTATAGAAGCGAGCCGCCCATAACCATTTATCAAGGCGAACTTTCTGTTCTGCTTGGTTGTTTTCCTGCTGGAGTTTTGTCACAATTCGTTAACTATTTTTTAGGGTGAAAATTAACCCCATAAATTTAGCATATTTCGCCTTGCAAACAAAGCTAATAGCATCATGCTAAGAGCGAAGTGCGGCGTATCATTATCGATTAATAGAACGAACCGAGTTCGAGCTGTGCGCGGTTATCGACGAGTTTCTCAAGTGTACCGATTTAATTAAAAGTTTAACAATTACACGCTTGTTGAAAAATAAGCGAAGCGGTACACTGGGGCGTTCAAGAGAATAAGAAAAGTATTATATGGAATTACAGTTACAACAATTTCAACGGTTTTGGCTTAAGTTGCCGCATGCCAAACTGAGCTATGCCATTGTTATCTTTTCGGTTGTTTATGTCGCGTTTTTGTTTTCGCAGCTGTTTTGGTTATTGTGGCCAGTTCCTCAAACGCAACCTTTAGCCTCAGCCTCTCAGGTTTACAGCCAATCAAGCGGTGGCGTCTCAAGTAACAACATTATTGCTAATAACCTGTTCGGTAAAGCAGCCGAAGGGGAAGTTGCAAAACCTGCTCCTGTGGTCTCCGACGCCCCTGAAACCACCTTGAATGTACGATTAACTGGCATTGTGGCAGTAAGCCAAGACGATGGTGCTGGTTTAGCCATTATTGAATCGCAAGGTCATCAAGAAACATACAGTGTGGAACAAGCGATAAAAGGAACTCGAGCAAAACTGGCTCAGGTATTGCCAGATCGGGTGATTTTAGATGTCAGTGGCCGTTTTGAAACCCTGATGTTAGACGGCCTTGAGTTTAGCCGTACCGTTGCCATGCCGGTAAAAGCCAAGACCCAACCGCGCAGCAGCATCGTGCCGAATACACAACAGAAAACCAGCCCGAGTGTGCTTTCTGGTCGTCGTGCAGAGTTATTAGAGGATCCTGGGAAGTTATTTGAATACATTAATATTGCGCCTGAAAAGCGCAATGGTGAGTTAGTTGGTTACCGCTTAACACCGGGAAAAAACCCGGAACTATTCAAGCAAGCCGGCCTACAAGCAAACGATTTGGCGATAGCCATCAATGGCTTTCAACTCACCGATATGAAACAGGCCATGTCAGCAATGAATGAGCTGAGAACCAGTACCGATGCTAGCATCACGATCGAGCGGGACGGTCAAGTGATGGACGTGCAGTTTAGCCTGTAAAGTTACTAATTTTGGAGTTTAAGAATAATGGGTAAGAAGCTACACCTCACAAAAATGAGAAAAGGGTTAGCTAAGTATGCAACGCTTTTGATTGCTGCTGGTCTTTCACTTTCCGTTTCTGCGGTTGAATATGCCGCGAACTTTAAAGGCACGGACATCAATGAGTTCATTAACATCGTTGGTAAGAACTTAAACAAGACCATTATTATTGACCCCAATGTGCGTGGCAATATTAATGTGCGCAGTTACGAGTTAATGGATGAATCACTTTATTATCAGTTCTTTTTGAACGTACTCGAGGTCTATGGCTATTCCGCTATCGAAATGGAAAGTGGCGTCATCAAAATCGTGCGTAGCTCCGATGGTAAAAAGTCTAATGTGCCATTAGTTGAAGGCGAAGGGCTTGGTAATGGCGATGTTATGGTCACTCGCGTGGTGCGTGTGAAAAACGTCAGTGTACAAGAGCTAGGGCCACTTATCCGACAGTTCAGTGACCAAAAAGATGGGGGTCATGTCACGAATTTAAACTCCGCAAACGTGATGATGCTGACAGGGCATGCGTCATCGGTAAATCGCTTAGTTGATATCATCAAAACGGTTGACCAGGCCGGTGATAAACGCGTGGATATTGTTAAATTAAAACACGCCACGGCAGACGATGTCGTGCAGGTGGTTGAAAAGATCTTTCAAGATTCTGGCAAGGGCGGAGTTCCTGACTTTTTGATCCCAAAAATTGTTTCAGATACGCGTACCAACAGCGTCATTGTCAGTGGCGAATCACAGGCCAGAAGCCGTGCTGCGGAGCTCATTAAACGCCTTGACGATGAACTGGAATCACAAGGCAACACTCAAGTTTTCTACCTTAATTACGCCAAAGCTGAAGATTTAGTAAAGGTCTTACAGGGGGTAAGTAAATCGATTGAAGAAGAGCAGTCGAGTGGTCAAAAAACGCGTACGCGCAGTGGCAGTAAAAACGAAACCAGCATTGAAGCTCACCCCGATTCGAACTCTTTGGTTATTACAGCCCAGCCTGATACCATGCGCTCACTAAGCCAAGTGATTAAAAAGCTTGATATCCGCCGTGCGCAGGTATTGGTAGAAGCCATTGTGGTTGAGGTCTCTGAAGCCGATGGTATTAACTTAGGTTTACAATGGATCTCAGAGCAAGGCGGCATGTTGCAGTTTAACGATGGCAACACAGTACCAGTAGGCTCATTAGCGGTGGCCGCAGAGCAAGCACGTGATCGTGAAATTAAAGGCACCATTGTTGGTACGGATGACAACGACGTCTCTAACACCACCACCACAGAGCGCGGTGATTACAATGCGCTAGCTAGTTTGTTGGGTGGTATTAACGGACTGGCTGCAGGTATTATTAAGAATGACTGGGGTGCTATTATCCAAGCGGTGTCATCGGATACCAACTCCAATATTCTTGCAACACCATCGGTTACCACCATGGATAATGAAGAAGCGTCTATGATTGTGGGTGAAGAAGTGCCTATCGTTACTGGCTCTGCTGCTGGTGATAACAACTCCAACCCATTCCAAACCGTCGACCGCCAAGAGGTGGGTATTAAACTTAAGGTTACCCCGCAAATCAATGACGGCAGTGCGGTGCAGTTAACCATTGAGCAAGAAGTTTCAAGCGTCAAAGGCGCCACCTCGGTTGATATTCGAGTCAGTAAACGCGCCATTAACACCACCGTTATTGCCGATGATGGTGGTATGGTTATCTTGGGCGGATTAATTGATGAAACGGTGCAAGAAAGTGTTTCTAAGGTACCTTTGCTTGGCGACATCCCTGTATTAGGCCACTTGTTTAGATCTACGGGTACGCAAAAAGAGAAACGTAACCTGCTGGTATTCATTCGCCCGACGATTGTCAGAGACAGTCGCAGCATGAACGAAATTAGCCACTCTAAATATAACTTTATTCGTGGTCAGCAACTAAACCACCGCGAAGATGGCATTGAGTTAATGCCATTCGAGCAAACCCCAGTGTTACCTGAGTGGAATGACAAACTCGAGTTACCGCCGACGTACGAAGAGTTCTTAAAAGAGCAGACTAAGCAAGAGCGTGAAAATGATTGAGGAAAAAGCCACGTCTGAGTTAGGCGCTGAAGCTGAGCAAATGGCAGCTCAGCTACAAAGCAGCGAGGTGGAACCTGAAGCGATTGCTGATGAGCATGTCAGTGAGGCTGAACTCTCGCTGCGCTTACCGTTTTCATTTGCACGTCGTAAAGGGGTGCTGTTAAGTCAAGCCGAAGAGCGCTTAACCCTGTTCCACAAAGGCACATTAGACTTTGATACCCTTACCGAAGTTCGCCGGGTTGCAGCACAACCGTTTGTGCTAGAAGAGCTCGATGCCGACCGTTTTGAACATATGCTAGAGGCGGCTTATCAACGCGATAGCTCAGAAACTCAGCAGATGATGGAAGACATTGGTAACGAGATGGATTTGTTTTCGTTGGCCGAAGAATTACCGCAAACCGAAGACTTGCTTGCTGCGGACGATGACGCCCCGATTATTAAATTGATCAATGCCATGTTGAGTGAGGCCATTAAAGAAGGGGCCTCAGATATTCACATTGAAACGTTCGAGCAAGAGTTGGTGATCCGCTTCCGTGTCGATGGTGTGCTCAAAGAAGTACTTAAACCCAATCGCAAGCTCTCCTCGTTGTTGGTTTCGCGTATTAAAGTAATGGCCAAGCTCGATATTGCAGAAAAGCGCATTCCGCAGGATGGTCGTATCAGCCTAAGAATTGCGGGTCGAGCTGTGGATGTGCGGGTGTCGACCATGCCATCGAGCTTTGGTGAGCGCGTGGTCTTGCGTCTATTAGATAAAAATAACGCTCGCCTAGATTTAGAAGACCTCGGTATGACTCAAGCCAACCGTGATGCCTTTGCCGATATTATTGCCAAACCCCATGGCATCATCTTGGTAACCGGTCCAACAGGTTCTGGTAAGAGTACCACCTTGTATGCGGGCATGACGCAAATCAACTCTAAGGATCGTAATATTTTAACGGTAGAAGATCCGATTGAATATGAGATCCCAGGCATAGGCCAAACTCAGGTGAATCCTAAGGTAGACATGACCTTTGCTCGAGGTTTACGGGCTATCCTCCGTCAGGACCCCGATGTCGTTATGGTGGGGGAGATCCGAGATTTAGAAACTGCGCAAATCGCGGTGCAAGCGTCATTAACGGGTCACTTAGTATTATCAACCCTGCACACCAATACTGCCTCAGGGGCGATCACCCGAATGGAAGACATGGGGGTGGAACCTTTCTTGCTGAGTTCTTCGCTGCTCGGAGTACTATCACAGCGTCTAATTAGAACCTTATGTCCTAGCTGTAAAGAGCCGCACTTAGCCGATGACCGGGAATGTGAGCTGCTAGGCGTTGCTAGTGATAGCAACACCCAAATTTATCGCGCTGTAGGCTGTGAAGAATGCAACTACAATGGCTATAAAGGCCGAACTGGTATTCATGAATTATTAGTGGTTGATGAGCCCATTCGTGAACTTATTCACAATGGTAAAGGCGAGCAAGCGGTGGAAAAGTACATCCGCAAGCACACTCCAAGTATTCGCCAAGATGGTTGTTCGCGGGTATTGGCTGGCCAGACAACCCTTGAAGAAGTACTGCGGGTAACGCGTGAGGAAGGTTAATGGCTGCGTTTGAGTACCGCGCCTTAGATGGTAAAGGCAAAGAAAAGAAAGGCATTTTAGAAGCCGATACCGCGAAACAAGTACGGCAGATGCTGCGCGAAAAAGCGCTGATGCCGCTTGAGGTGTTGCCGGCTGCAGAAAAAGAAAAGTCGCAAAGCAAAGGGGGCTTTACTTTATTTAAAGGTTACCGTCCTTCAGTGGCGGATATTGCCCTTATTACTCGCCAGCTAGCGACCTTGATCCAGTCTTCATTGCCGGTAGAAGCGGCTCTGATGGCTGTGGCTGAACAGTGCGAAAAGCCAAGGCTCAAGCGCATGTTGATGGCAGTGCGTTCGAAGGTCGTAGAAGGTTATACCTTGGCCGATGGCATGTCTGAGTTTCCTCATGTGTTTGATCACTTGTATCGTTCCATGGTGGCCGCAGGGGAAAAGTCTGGGCATTTGGACCAAGTGTTAAACCGTCTAGCTGATTACACTGAGCAACGACAGCACATGCGCAGCCAAATTACGCAAGCCATGGTGTATCCGATTATTTTGGTTATTTTTGCCGTGGCGATTGTGTCTATATTGCTCGGCACTGTGGTACCTAAAATCTTAAAAACCTTTGAAAAGTCAAAGCAAGCATTGCCTTGGACTACCGAGTGGGTAATGGCTGCTAGTAACTTTGTGCAAAATTACTGGATGATCAGTCTTACGGTGATTGTGCTAGGATCTTATGGCGCTAAAAAGGCCCTGCAAAACCCTAAGATCCGCTTTTGGTATGATAGCAAACTACTGACCTTACCAGGCTTAGGGAAGGTGGCTCGAAGCGTAAACACGGCGCGATTTGCACGAACCCTCAGTATTTTGTCATCCAGCTCGGTGCCCTTATTAGAAGGAATGAAAATTTCTGGACAAGTACTCGAGAACGAGAAAATTAAAGCCTCGGTGGCAGAAGCGGCAACCCGCGTTAGTGAAGGTGCAAGTCTCAGAGCGTCGTTACAGCAAACCAAAATGTTTCCACCCATGATGCTGCATATGATTGCCAGTGGTGAGAAATCAGGAGAGTTGGAGCAAATGCTCGAGCGCGCCGCGAATAACCAAGAAACAGAGTTTGAAAGTATGGTAAATGTCTCGCTGAAATTGCTAGAACCTGCGATGATAGCGACAATGGCGATTATTGTACTCTTTATCGTTATGGCGATTCTGCAGCCAATTATGGCGATGAACAAAGCCGTAGGATTGTAGTCAAAAAGGAACAGTCACCATCAGAATGTGGCTATCAACAACAGCATTGAGGTAAATATTGTGAAAAAGCAATCAGGTTTCTCACTTTTAGAAGTAATGGTGGTATTAGTTATCATCGGTATGATTTTGTCTATTGTGGCGCCGAATGTCATGGGCCAACAAGAAGAAGCAGCAAAAGAGAAGGCGCGTTTGGATATTCGTCAGCTTGAAGATGCAATGAAAATGTACAAGCTGAAAAACAAGCGTTACCCAACTACAGAGCAAGGCCTGGAAGCACTCGTGACGAAAACCAGTATCGATCCAGTGCCGCGCCGCTTTCCTGAAGGTGGATTTATTTCTGAGTTACCAGAAGATCCATGGGGCAATTACTATCAGTTAGTTAGCCCAGGTGAAATGGGACAAATCGATATCTTCTCAATGGGTCCGGATGGTGAAATGGGCACCGACGACGATATCGGTAACTGGGATACTGAAGACGAACGTTAATAGATGTTGTCGTACTCGCCTATTTCTGAAAACAACAAAGCGCAGGGCTTCAGTCTACTTGAAGTCCTCGTTGTTTTGGTGATCATTGCCTTTTCGGTTAACTTAATTACCTACACCGTCAGTGACAGTGATGAAGAAGAGTTAGAAAAGATGGCGATGCGAGTGCAAGGAACCATCAACTTAGCCTCAGAATTTGCGGTGCTCAACCAAGTCGAATTAGGACTTCATCTAGATAAAGACACCCTTGAGTTTTTGGTGTTTGATGGTGAAAAATGGACCACCTTCGAAGCCGATGACATCTATAAAGCAATTAAATTTCCCAAGCAGTACGAGGTTGAACTCATTTTAGAGGATTTACCTTGGTCGCAAGATAACTTGTTAGAGCAAGCCAATTGGCGAGAGTTGATGAGTGGTGGCGATGAGGATGAGCTGTTGGAGTTAAAGAAGCTAAAGATCCCCCAAGTGCTTATTTTATCTTCCGGTGAAGTCAGCGCCTTTCGCTTAAAAGTTGAGAACACTGAACTAACAGAACCTCTTTACTTTGTTGAAGGAGAGTTTATGGCGCCGGTTGGCTTGGTGCGGGAGCCTGAACTATGAAACGCAGTAACAGTGTCGGCTTTACCCTACTCGAAGTGATGGTGGCCTTGAGTATCTGCGCGGTGGCAGGAATCGCGGCCATGAAGGCGACAGGCGAACACATCACCCACATAGGTTCACTTGAAGAGCAAACTTATGCATCTTGGGTGGCAGAAAATCGCTTGGTGTTTATACGCGCCCAGGGCGCCAACTGGAAAGGGGGCAACGGCAGCAAAGGGGAAGAGGAAATGGCTGGCGTGACTTGGTATTGGCAGCAAAAAGTGGAAAAAACCGCCGATCCCAGTTTTGTAAAGCTCAGCGTGCACGTGTTTCGCGACCCAGAGCTGCAGTACTCAATTTATGACATCACTACTTTTATGTATCGAGGTAAGTAGTGGTGATGGTGAATAGGCAGTCTGGTTTTACCCTAATAGAAGTGTTGCTGGCGTTAGCCATTTTGGCTGTAGTGGTCACCGCTACGCACCAAATTCTAGACTCCACTCTCAATGCTCAGCAAGCTTCGGCAGAAAAAATAGCGGAAATGGAAGGATTACAAACAACCTTCCGGCTAATGGATCAAGATTTCAACCAAATAACTAAGCGTAAAGTGCGCAATGAGGCCGGTGACTTCAGCCCTACTCACATAATACATGGCCGCTATGAATTAAATAGCCAATTTGATGGCATTGCATTTGTCCGTGATGGGTGGACCAATCCGATTGATTTACTACCGCGTTCAGAACTTCAAGCGGTGGGATATCGCGTAATCAATGATAATTTAGAGCGCATCTATCGCGTTTATGTCGATCAGCTGGACGGCACTGAGCCACGATCTCAAGTTATTTTACACGACGTTGAAGAACTCAAGTTTGAATTTTTAGATGATAAGTTGGAATGGCAAAGCGACTGGCGGGCAAAAGCCTTACCCAAAGCAGTAAGAGTGACTTTGCAGCAACGCGAGAGTGATCCAATAACGCGTTTATTCTTAATTCCCGGAACGGGTGAACGTGACGAGGATCTGCTGCCATGATAAAACAACAAGGTGCGGCACTCGTTATTGTGTTATTTATTGTCGCATTAGCGGCTACCATTGCAGCAGACATGGCAAACAGCTTAATGGTGCAAGTGCAAAAAGCGACCAATATTCAGACCCAGCAACAAGCAAAGTGGTATAGCTATGGCGCCGAGGAACTTGCCAAGCGAGCCTTGGTACAAGTAAAAAAAGACGATCCTGATAGCATCAACTTGGATCAACCATGGGCAAGGGAAGAGATCCCATACCCAGTGGATCATGGCACGCTCAGTGGCAAAATAACCGATTTACAAGCGTGTTTAAACCTCAATGCTTTGCGCGCGAAAGCGCAAAACAACAATACGAATCAAGGCTCACAACAGCTCGGTGGTAAAAACATCAACCCGGCACATGCCGCCTTATTGGAGCTGTTAAAAAATATTGATGATTTACCCAGCTATGAAAGCGAAGAGGCACTTGCGGATGGCGTTTACGATTGGCTAGACGAAGACAGCATCACCTACCGCTCTGGGGCAGAAGAAGACGAGTATATGTCTCGACAAATGCCGTACTTGACCGCCAACAATTTAATGGCTTCTGTCAGCGAACTGAGAGTGATCCGTGGTTTTAACCCTTTGGTGATGGAGAAGGTAAAACCTTATATTTGCGTTATTCCAGGCAACGCAGAGCTTGCTATAAACGTAAACACCCTTTTACCTGAGCAGTCGTTGTTATTATCTGCGCTTATCCCCGGCCTAACCAAATCGGGGGCGGATGCGATTATTGCCGCAAGACCTAAAGAGGGTTTTAACGATATTAATGAATTTTACACGGAAGTGGCCAATCAAGGGGTGAAAAGCCCCAATAAGACTTCCAAGATTTTTACCATTAACAGCAACTATTTTCAGTTGCGAGCAACAGCGGTGTTTGATGAGCGACGCTTTTCCATGACATCAATTATAGAAACAAAAAACGGTAAAGCGCATGTGCTTGCTCGCAAATTTGGAGGCATAGAGTGACAGAGCAATTATTGATCCGAGTGGATCAGTCACACCAGGCAACAATACATTGGCTTGTGTGGTCGACAGAACAACAACAAATTATTGCCAGTGGCGAATTAGAAAACAGCCAGCAGCTCCACACCTTGGCTGAAAAAGCCCAGTCACGTCAGGTCGTGCTTCTGCTGCCTGCAACCGCTGTGCAACTGAGAACATTGACGCTGCCTGCCAAATGGAATCGTAAGCTAGAGCAAGCGCTGCCATTCATGCTTGAAGAACACGTGGCAACAGACATTGATAGCTTGTTTATTGCACCGGGTAAGCCAGGCTATGCAGATGAACAGCACACCATTGACGTCGCCTTATGTAATAAAGCGTGGCTGGCTGAGTGGTTCGAAGTGTTGCAAGGGGCCGACATTCATGTCGCTCGCGCCTTACCTGAAGCTTTATGTCTGCCGCATCAAGAGCAAGCCACAACGGCGGTACAGTTAGGTGAGCAATGGCTATTTAGGCACGATAAATGGCAAATTGGTGCAGCTGAGACGCAGTGGTGCCAAGACTATTTAACCATCAGTGGCACCACGAAACTGGTGCATTATAGCCCTGCAGCTGGCTTGCCTGAAGAGGTCGAATTGGTCGCGCAGCAGCAAGAATATGATTTGCCCTTGGCGCTGTTCGCCAAGCAGTTAAATGCCATCGAGTTTAACCTCCGTCAGGGCCCATTTGCGGCCAAGAAAAAGCAGCCACAATGGTGGCGTGATTGGCGTGGTGGCCTTATTGCAGCAAGCGTGGCTGTGGTCAGCTTTATTGCTATAAAAAGCACGCAACTTTATGTTGTTAGTGCACAAGCTGAGCAACTTCAAGCGCAAGCGGTGGCGATGTATCAACAGGCATTCCCCAATAAAGTAGTCAGACCTAATTTATTGCGAGTGCAAATCAAAAATGATTTAGCTGCTTTGTCAGGCACTGAGCAAGGCGGCTTATTGCAACTCACCAATCATTTTGTGGCGATTTACGACGAAGTCGACTCCTTTACGCCTCAAAGCTTTCGCTATGATAGACGTAGAAATGAGCTTAGGATCCGCGCTAGAGCGAAAGAGTTCCAAGTGTTTGGCCAAGTCAAAGCCATTTTGGAGCAGCGTGGTGTCAGTGTTGAGCAAGGGGCGCTGAACAATGATGGCGACTTTGTCGTCGGTGAGATCCGGATCAGAGGTGCAGCATGAAGCAACAAATTCTGAATTATTGGCAATCTTTAAAAGAACAAGAGCAGCGATTATTGCTCATTGCAGGCGCCGTATTTATTGTTTTCTTCTTGGTAATGGTGGTATTTAGGCCGTTAAACCAGGCGGTAAGTGATGCCGAAGCCAAGTTAAAACGCAATCATGAGTTAGTGAATTGGGTAAGTAAAAGTGTCGCAAAATTACAGTCCAACAGTACAACGAAGGTGATCGCCACCGGCAATCTCAGCCAAGTGGTGAATCGTACTCGTAATCGTTTTGATATTGATATTAGTAAAATGCAGCCCAGTGCAGACTCATTACGACTCACGATAGATAGCGTTGAGTTTAACCAATTGATCAGCTGGTTGGATGAATTAACAAACAAACACGGCGTAAAAGTAGAAAACTTGGACATCGCTGAAGGCAATCTACCTGGGTTTGTCCGTGTTAGCCGCTTGGTTTTAGAGAAATAATTATGAAAAGAACACTATCTCTAGTGATTATATTTTTAATCGCATTTATTATTTTCAGTGCCTTTACCATGCCAGCTGCAGTGATTTTGCAGTTGTTCAAGGGCCAGTTACCCGCCAATCTTCAGCTTGGAGCGGTTAATGGCACGGTTTGGCAAGGTCAAGTGAGTGGCGTGCGCTTCAATAACATTCAGCTTAATCAAGTGGAGTGGCAATTGCAGCCAGCTTCTTTATTGGGGGGCAATTTGGCTGGACGAGTGAAATTTGGCAATGCCAGAGACAGCAATGAAATCTCTGGCAACGCACGCTTTTCAAGTAATTTGTTTAGTCAGTCCTTGCGTGTCAGCAATGCTTCTTTACGCTTTAGTGTGGAGCAAGCCATGGAGCAAGTGACGCTGCCTTTGCCTGTGGATGCTAAGGGACGCGTTATCGTTAATGTTGATAACTACCAATTGGGGCAACCCTATTGTGAAGATCTGCAAGGTGAAATCAGCAGTCCAAACATTGATGTCAAAGGCATGAATGGCTGGTTCAGTATTGGCGATCTTAGCGGTCAACTGGATTGTAAATCGGGCGATATTGCGGTTGTGGTAGACCCAGAGAACCGTTTAGGACTTCAGGCTGATGCTACCCTCGCTGCCAACTTTCAATTCCGCGTTGCTGGTAACATCAAGCCAGAGGCGAGCTTACCCAAAGAAGTGCATGATGCCGTGAAGTTTTTAGGCCGACCTGACAGCGATGGCCGTTATCCGGTAAACTTATAACAATATCGAACTTAATTTGATGCGCGCCAAAGCGCTTTGCAAGGCCAATTATGTATAAGATTGCATTTACAGACGAGCAGCAACAAGCGGTATTAGGGTATTTCGCTGAGCGTGATATTGTCATTGACCTGCCATTCTTGCAGGGGTTTTTATTCGCCACCTGTGTTGATCCCAATGGCATAGAAGTAGAGCAGTGGCTGAAAACCTTAACTAAAGACGATCAAGCATTAGACGAAGCGATTGCTGTGGCATTAATGGCGCTGCATCATGAGATCAGCGAACAAGTATATGAAAGTGGCTATGAGTTGCCTTGGCACGCAGACACTCCGCTCGAGCAGAAAAGCAGCTGGTGTGAAGGGTTTTTAATGGCGGCAACGCCTTTTTATCAGCAATTAATGGCAAGCCCGCTCAATGATGAGGTGAAACAAGCACTGCAAGTGAGCACCGAGCAATTAGGGCTATTTTCGCTGGGTGAAGCACAACTTCAGGCTTACTGCTCACAAGTAAAACAACCATTGGCGGAGTTCATTCAAGAGCAAAGTGAGTTAGCGGCAGAGTTTGCTCCAGCCTATGCGGAATTGGTTGAAGTCGCTGCGGTAAACAGCGGTCTGTTTGAAGGTTAAGCTAAATCAAACTCGATTGCGGTACAGCCTTTTGGGCATTTTGCTGCGGCGCGCTTTTCTTGGCCCGCTATTAAGCTCAATACAATTACCTGACCACAGTCAGGGCAGCGCACCTGCTTGCCTTGACTGAGCTTTTTAATTAACGCCTTTTGCTCATTAAATGAGTTGGCAAACTTTTTATTCAGCGCCTCAAAGTCCATTACAGTGCTTTTGCCTCCTGCATTGCTTGGGCGGTGATGTCACAGATTTTTATCAGATCTGGGCCGTAGAAATACAGGTTAATGTCATTTTCTTTGCAATACTTAAGGTGAAAAACCCTCACTTTTTCATCTGTTGCTAGGGCTTCCGTAATGTAATTGTGCTCTGCTTCAGTCATTTCGAGTGCTTTGACTACTTTTGCTCTGGCGATCCTTGCGGCGGTACTACGGCGAACCTTGCTGGTTTCGCTGAGAACTTCCACGCCTTGGCCAAGTAGTTTTTCTCTGGGCTCTTTGATCATCGGATGATCCACCGTGAATAGTGCGACCACTATTATGGCGAGCAATATAAATTTCTTCATAAATTAACTTGGCTTTGATCTAGCTAATGTTGTTGGTGTCGCTAGTTTAATAAACTAAAGGCCAGCGCTGCAAGGACTCTCACTATTTATTACGACTTTTAAGTCAACTGGCTATTACTTATAGAGTTTCACGGCGTATAATAGGGTTACAGTCAGATTGGCAAAGTCGTCACTGTTGCGGCAAGTTGCGTCAGGGGTCACTGTAGCAAGTGCGTCTCGTTCCTAAGCACTAAGGAGCTTCCATGGAGAACGATAAAATTAAGGTCAAGAACATCCCGTCAGATGTTAAAATCCAAAAGCCGAATGGCAGCGGAAAAGGCAAATCACTAAACAGCTCAACGCCGGACCGCTTTAACCCAAGAAATCGCATTTATGTTCGAGCTGTGAAAGGCCTCCATCAGCTATTACGTCGGCGTATTGGGTTTGTTGGCATGCTGGCTTTTATGTTATTGCCATGGATAAACTTTCGCGGTCATCAAGCGGTGTTATTCGATATTTTTGAGCAAAAATTCAATATCTTTGGTATGACATTGTGGCCACAAGATTTAACAATTTTTGCCTTTATTTTGATGATTGCGGCGTTTGCGCTGTTCTTAGTCACTACTTTTTATGGTCGAGTTTGGTGTGGTTATACCTGCCCGCAAACAGTGTGGACCTTTATTTTTATTTGGTTTGAAGAAAAGTTTGAGGGCAGTGCCAATCAACGTAAGAAGCTGGATCAAAGAAAAATGGACTTTGATAAGTTTTGGCGGAAAACGGCAAAGCACAGCAGTTGGATTTTATTTTCTCTCTACACCGCCATTACTTTTGTTGGCTATTTTACCCCTATCAGAGCGCTTATTCCCGATCTGGTGACCTTTGATGCCAGTTTTTATGCCGTTTTAAGCATTATTGTATTCACGGTATGTACTTATGGTAATGCTGGTTGGATGCGGGAAATCATGTGTTTGCATATTTGTCCATACGCACGCTTTCAATCCGCCATGTTCGATAAGGACACTTTTACGGTAAGTTATGATGCCAGTCGCGGCGAAAAACGTGGACCACGCGGTCGTAAGCAAGATCCCAAAGAGCTAGGGCTGGGCGACTGCATCGATTGTAATTTATGTGTTCAAGTATGCCCCACGGGAATCGATATTCGCAATGGTTTGCAATATGAGTGTATTAACTGTGGTGCTTGTATTGATGCCTGCGACGGCGTGATGGATAAAATGAATTACCCGCGCGGCCTGATTTCGTATACCACTGAGCGTAATCTAGAAGCCTCATCCGAAAAAACTAAGGCCGTTCGCGGTAAGTTAATCGGTTACTTAATGGTGCTGGTGATCATTACTGGGGCATTGGCTGCCAATATTGCCATGCGCCAAGCAATGGATCTTGATATCATTCGAGACAGAAATCAGCTCTATCGGGTCGACTTTGATGGTCGTGTGGAAAATACCTACACCCTTAAAGTGATTAACAAAGCGCAAGTAGCACAGCAATTTTCTATCGCGATCGACGGTCTAAGTCATTACGAAGTGATCGGTAAACAGAACTTTGAGCTGCCAGCAGGTAGCACGTTAAACGTTCCTTTGTCGGTGATCATCGACCCGTACGATTTGAACAAGCCGGTTACCGAGTTTGAATTTATATTAATTAATGAGAGTGAGCCAGGTGAACAGCTGGCGCAACCCACAAACTTCTTTAAAGGAAGGTAAGAAAAGCGGGGCAACCCGCTTTTTTTATCGCTGAGTTATATGAATGATTTTAGTTTTAACGCCTTAACGCCAGATTTAATCTTGGATGCTATTGAATCGCTGGAAATCTATCCGACATCTGGGTTGTTGGCGCTAAACAGTTATGAAAACCGAGTTTATCAGTTTGCTGCAGAAGATGGCCGGCGTTATGTGGTGAAGTTCTACCGCCCGAATCGTTGGACGGATGAGCAAATTTTAGAAGAGCATGAGTTTGCCTTAGCGGCGAGTCAGGGTGAGGTACCTGTGGTAGCGCCTTTAGTCATTGCGGGCAACAGCTTGCATTGTCATGCCGGCTACCGTTTTACCTTGTTTCCAAGTGTTGGTGGACGACAATTTGAACTAGATAATTTGGATCACCTAGAGATTTTGGGGCGTTATCTCGGCAGGCTGCATGGCTTAGCTGGCAGTAAGCCATTTCAATATCGGCCAACATTGAGCACTGAGCAGTTCCTCTTTAAGGCAAAAGAAACCTTATTAAAAAGCCAATTAGTGCCTAGTCATTTACACACTCCATTTGTTACTATCCTTGAGCAAGTCATTAACTTAGCGTCACAGCAGTATCAAGTGGATTCAACCATCCGGCTGCATGGTGATTGCCATGCCGGCAATTTGCTTTGGTCAGGCGAGCAGTTGATGTTGGTGGATCTGGATGATTGTCGCCAAGGGCCAGCAATACAAGACTTGTGGATGATGCTTAACGGCGATCGCAATGAGCAGAGATTGCAGCTCGACACCTTGTTGATGGCATATGAAGAATTTAACTCGTTTGATAGTAAGGAGCTGGCTTTAATTGAGCCTTTACGTGCCATGCGGATGATTAATTACATGGCTTGGCTTGCTGAGCGCTGGCAAGATCCTGCTTTTGAACGGAACTTTTCTTGGTTTGCAACGGACAAATACTGGGAACAGCAGATCCTAGCATTAAAAGAGCAACTGGCTGCACTGAGCGAACCAAGTTTGAGCTTATTTCCATAAAATTTAGAGAGAGTCGCATGCTAAAAAAATTACAACTTGCATTTATTGCGTTATGTTTACCTATTGCTGCCTTGGCATCAGAGTTTGTTGACGGTACGCACTATGAAACGATTGCTACACCTGCGAGTGAAACCCCTAAAGTTACTGAATTCTTCTCATTTTACTGCCCACATTGTTTCCGCTTTGAGCCAATCGCAAAAGCCATCGAAGCAAATTTACCTGAAGGGGCTGTGTTTGAGAAAAGCCATGTAAACTTTTTACGTGGATTGCCTGCGCAAACACAAAGTAATCTGAGCTATGCCTATATTGTTGCTAAGCAAGCTGATAAAGAAGATGTCATCGCAGAAAAGATTTTCCGTGCCATCCATATCGAAAAGAATCAGTTAAGAGATATTAAAGACGTTAAAGCACTTTTAGCGGTAAACGGTATTGCTGCAGAGAAATTCGAAGCCGCTGTGGCCAGCATGCCGGTGATCAGTGCTGAGAATAATATGCAAAAAGCACAAGAAAAATATTCAGAGTTAGGCGCATTAAAAGGGGTGCCGACTTTCATCGTTAATGATAAGTATCGCATCATCATGCAGGGGATTGAAAGCCAAGCACAACTTGATGAGCTTATTGCTTACCTATTAGAAAAATAAGGACTGGAGAAGTAACTAATGTTGAAATTAATCAAAGGTTTGGCCATCGCTTTGATGTTGCCGTTAACAGCACAAGCAGCCCCTTATGAAGAAGGAGTTCACTATGAAGTGGTAGCAGAACGTGCAACCAGAAAGCCTGAGCTCATGGAGTATTTTTCGTTTTACTGTCCAGCCTGTAATTCCATGGAAAATATGCTGGCAGACATTAAGCCGCAGCTCGATGAAACGGTGACCCTGAAAAAAAGCCATATTGATTTTGTAGGTCCTAGAGACCCAGAAGTACAACAAGTACTGGCACAGGCATTAGCAACTGCATCTGTACTACCGCAAAAAGATAAAATTGTGGCTGCACTGTTTAATCACATTCATGGCAAGCGTGGAAAAATCAACGAATTAGCTGATGTTAAGGACATTTTTGTAGCACAAGGTGTTGATGGTGAGAAGTTCGATAAGCTTTATGCCAGCTTTGCCGTACGCACAAAAACCTCAAAAATGCAGCGTATGCAGCAAAACTTAACTCAGAAAGGCGCGCTAACTGGGGTACCGACTTTTATCGTTAACGGTAAGTATAAGTTGTTGTTACGTGAATCAAACACCACAACGCCTGAGAAAATTGCAGCGTTAGTCAACTACCTTGCTAAGAAATAATTGCTTTAGTAGAACAACAGGCTCAATACATAACTGATTGAGTTAAATAAAAAACCCCGCATCGCGATGCGGGGTTTTTTATTTAGCTAAGCCAACTACGATTACTTCCTAACTAAGTAGACACCGGATTCAATATGATGGGTGTAAGGGAACTGATCGAAAATCGCCATACGTGCTATTTTATGGCTTTGGCATAATAACTCTAAGTCGCGCTCCAGTGTGTCTGGATTACAGGAAATATAAATAATATTGTCATAATTACTGACTAAGCGACAAGTGAGTTCATCCATACCTGCACGGGGTGGATCAACCAAAATGGTTTGGCAATTGTAGGAAGACAAATCAATGTCTTTCAGGCGTGAAAACTTCTGCCCTTGCATGGCTTGGGTAAACTCTTCACTCGACATGCGAATAATGTCTAAGTTTTCAACTTGGTTTTCGGCAATATTAAATTGCGCCGACTTCACTGAAGACTTTGATATTTCAGTAGCCAGGACGCGGTCGAAATGCTCTGCTAAGGCAATGGAAAAATTACCGTTGCCGCAATACAGCTCGAGTAAATCGTTGCTTAATGGCTGACTAATCGACTGTGCCCAAGCTAACATTTTTTCATTGACCTCGGCATTGGGCTGGGTAAAGCTGTTTTCTACCTGTTGATACACATAACGCTTGCCGTTCACCGTCAGTGACTCAATAACAAAGTCATTGCCAAACACCACTTTTTGCTTTCTTGCACGGCCAATAAAGTCAACCTTGTACTGCTGTTGTAATTCATCGCGCAGTGCATTCATTTCTTGCTGCCATTGCTCATCGAGCTGCTTGTGATAAAGCAAGCTAATTAGTACCTCACCGCTGAGTGTGGTTAGGTAATCAATTTGAAACAGCTTACGACGCAAGATTTCATTATGCTTTAATTTCGCGATCATCACCTGCATCATTTCATTGACTAACGGAGCGCCTGGGTCAAAGCTATCAACACGTATTTTTTCTTTAGTTTGTTGATCAAACATGATGTGGAACAGATCGTCACCGTCATGCCAGACTCGAAACTCACAGCGTTGGCGGTAATGGCGCGGTGCAGACTCGAACACCTCAAGCTCCGGAGCATTAAATTTAGCGAATTGCGCGCTGATACGTTGAGCTTTTTCGCTTAACTGTTGCGCATAGGTAGAGTCATCGATTTTTATTACAGCCATGCTAAAACCATCTATGTTGAATTAAGAGGCGCTATTGTAGGGAGCGTTGCTAATTTGTCCAGTCTAGCATTGTTGTCTATACGGAGTTGATGTTTTTTTGCACATATCACTACAGCTTTTGAGTTCTGTGCAGATAATAAGAGCTAGATAATGTGGAGGGCAAACCATGAAAATAGAGCAATTATACCAGTTGCTTAACCCAGCAATGCAGCATAAGCCTGGTAAAAGCAAAGGAATTGAACCAAATATACAACTTAACACTGACAATTACGCCGGCGATAAATCAAAACTGGCTGCTAAGTTATTAGACGATAAGCTAGCTGAAAAGCTGGGGAGCGAGAAACCCGCTCAAGACAAAAAAGACAAGCCGCTTTTTGATTTTGAGGCCATTGTTAAAAATGTCTTGGAGTTTGTTCAAGGGGTGGTTAAAAAAGCGCAAGCCAATGGCGAAAGTGACGACGCTTTAAAGTCGATGCTGAGCGATGCTCGTAAAGGTGTACAGCAAGGGATCGATGAGGCCAGCGAGGAACTCAAGGGCATGGGAGCGTTTAATAGCGACATTGAAGAGGGCATTGCGCAGTCTAAAGAAGGCATTTTTTCGGGATTGGACGAGTTTGAAAAATCCTTATTTGAAGAAAAGTCACCGCAAGCCATGGCAGTCAGTGCGGCACAGTTTGCCAGCTTATCCAATCAAGCAGAATATGCTTTTACTACTGCCGAAGGCGACGAAGTGGTGATTTCTTTCTCTGATACATACTCTCAAGGCCGCGCTGCCAGCGTTGCGCAAAAGGACAATAAGCAAGGTATGGCTTATGGCATTAAATCGTCGCAACAAGTCAGTTTTTCAATTGAAGTTAATGGTGAGTTGAATGAAGACGAACAGCAAGCCATCAACGACATGATGAAAGATATTCGCGATGTCAGTAATGCCTTTTTTGCCGGCGAGTACGACAGCGCCTTTGATATGGCCAAATCATTGAACTTGGGATCGGATCAGGTAACCAATTTCACTATGGATTTAAAGCAAAGTAAAACCAGTGCCGCGATTGCGCAATATCAGCAAAGCAACCCAATGAAAGAGTTGGAAAAGGCGTTTGCACCACTGAATGATCAACTGGCCACCATTCAAGAGCAAGCTAAGAAGTTTAATGCTCAAGAGCAAATACCAGATATTATGGCGTGGATGAACCAAGGGCAAACACGACTTAACGAGTTCTTAGACTATGCCAGCAGCTTCTTTAACAAGCTCAATGACGCGAACACAGAGCAACAGCAGCAAACTAGCTAGTTTATTTTATTAGTAAGTCGTGGCAAACTTCAGCGCCTAGGATTATGGGAGTTGAAGTTTGCCACACATATTAGTATTTGATTCAGGGGTTGGTGGAACAAGCGTGTTGCATGAAGTGCGCGCTCAGATCGCTAATGCCCACTTCAGTTATGTTATGGACAACGCGCTTTTACCTTATGGCCTACAGCCACAAGAGGTAATTAAAGCCAGAATACGGCAGCTTATCGCTTGGCAAAATCAAGCTTTACACCAAGTCGATATGATCATTATTGCCTGCAACACAGCTTCCACGTATGCCCTAGAAGAAGCACGCCGTTATGCTAACGTTCCAGTCATTGGCGTAGTCCCTGCAATAAAGCCGGCTGCAGCCACCTCTGAAACGAAACATATTGCACTGTTAGCGACACCAGCCACTTCGAATAACGCCTACACCAAAAAGCTTATTACCGACTTTGCAGGTGATTGCAAAGTGACCGCCCTTCACTCAACTGAACTGGTCAGAATTGCTGAACAACTATTTTGGAACGGTGAGATTAATTGTGCTGAGCTACAGCGGGAATTAGATAATATC